>JBFFQZ010000280.1:0-4380 GCA_041573235.1 Sulfitobacter sp.
CGGACCGCTTGAGCGAGGCCAGGACTTCGTGAGCAAAGGTATCCTCGTCACTAGTAGCCAATGGCTGATCAAGAACCTTGGCATGCCGAGTGCGATGGCCCTTGTAATCGGATCGGCCGTTGCGATTTCAAGTTCGCTTTTGCTGCCCGTTGCGATGGGGGGGGATGAAAGCCTGATTGCCACGCTCGCGCCAAGATCTGTGATCGGCTGGGGGGCATTCCCGGCCTGACAGGTGATTTCATCAGGCCGCTGCGTTGAAAATTGAACAACACATTCCTCGTAGATCATCAATGGACCACCATGCGGAGCAGGATCAACGCGCTCCAGATGTCCGGAGGATCGCGGCAGCTCCGCCAATCCTGTTTCGTGTTTCGACGCCGCGGTGACAATGAATTGTCGATACGAAAAAGATACGAAACCGCAGCGGCATGAGCGATTGCCAGATCCGGTGCTTGAGACGTGTCACACGGCAACTGGTGCCTGCCCGGCGGTGGGGCTGATCAGCCCCGCCCCTAAAGCTCGATCTGCGGCGCGGGGTGCTTTGGTGTCTCATCCGGCGGGGCATGCGGTCGGTCCGGTTTGCGCCGGATGATGATATCACCATTGGGCAGGACCTCGGGCGCCTCGTAGACGCTCCAATCCTTCACCTCCTCCAGCACTGCGAGCAGCTTGGGGCCCATTTCCGCGACAAAGCTTTGCAGCGCGGGGCCTGCCTCTTCCATGAGCTTTGACAGCTCATCAATCGCGGGCGCCATCTCCTGCATCAAACCCTCGAAAAACAACTGCGCCCCGCGCTCCATCGGCGACGGCTCCTGCTCATCCGCGAAAAGCGGCTGCGCAAGAAGCACTGTGACGAGCGGAACTGCGAATATCTGTTTCATCCGTCCAATATAGGCTTGCGGCGGCCATTCGCCAAATCAAAGATCGATGTCGAGGGTCACCGGAAAGTGATCGGATGCCGTGACCAGCGCGTCCCGCAGGTGCGGAGCAGCCCAGCATTCGGGGTCGTCCAGCGGATGCCAGATCCGCCAGCGCGGATCGCGTGCGCGCAGGATCGGGCACACCATGATATAGTCCAGCAACGCCTGCAAAAACGCTTTTTCAGGGCGGATCCAGAACCGTGCTGTCGTGGGTATCACACCCAGCTTCTGGCCCAGCGCGCGCGCGGCGTGGGGGTCGAACAGCTTGCGCTCGCCCTCCCCGCCCAGCACGATCTCGACCGATGAGCGACCGAACAGGTCTTCGTAGCCATCGAGGCCGGGGCCGTCGTTCAGATCCCCCAGCACCATCAGTGGCGTGCCCTGTGCCAGATGCGTGTCGATCCGACGGCGCAACCAGACCGCCTGCGCGAGCTGCTTGCGACGGCTCGCGATGGCGATCTGGATGGCGTGTTTGGCATTGCGCGCGCCGTGCGGGGCCTTGGATTTCAGATGCGCACCGATCATGCGGAAAGCTAGGCCGTTCTCGGTCTCCATCGTCAGTTCCAGCGGCGGTTTGGAAAACACCACCCGGTCCTCGGTCGCGTCAATGTCGAGGTCGATCCGCAGGATGCCATCGAAGCGCGGCGCGCCGGGCTTGCCCTCTGCGCCGGTGATCTCTCCCTTTGGGTCGTGACGGGCCGCCAGGACATCGGGATCATACAACAATGCGATTTCCTGTTGCGTATCATTGGAAAAGCCCATGACCGCCTGCCGTGCGCGCAGATCAAAGCGCGCCGCGAACCGTTCAAGTGCACGGGTGGTGTCATGGTGGCGCGAGGAATCGGGCGCTTCGATCACCATGACTGCATCCGCATCCAGCGCCCGGAACACCGTCCCAAGCGCTGCTGTCTGCTCGGCCCGTGTCACCTGCCAGCGCGCCGACCATTCCGCGTCGTCAAACAGCTGATCATCGTCGTCGAAAAGGCTCGTGAACCATTCGACGTTATAGGTGGCGATACGCATCAGGTGGCCTTGCCCGAAATCGTCTCCCAGGCGCGGTTGATGTCGATCATTCGCTTCTCGGCCATCCTCACGGCTTCCTCGGGCAGGCCCCGCGCGATCAGCGCGTCCGGGTGGTTGGCCCGCACGAGGCGCCTCCAGGCCGCGCGGGCCTCTTCAAGGCTGGCATTGGGTGCGATCCCCAGAACCGTGTGCGGCAAGGGAGAGCTGTTGGGCACAAAGCGCGCGCGCAGGGCTTCGAAATCACCTTCGGGCAGGTCAAAAATCCCGGCAACGTCTTCAAGAAACGCGTTTTCATTGTGGTGATAGACACCATCGGCCATGGCGATGTGGAACAACCCCTCCAGCAAGTCCGACAGGATCGGCGTATCGTTGGCGAACATCTTCTTGATCCGCCGCGCGTATTCGTCGAACCCTGCCACGTCCTGGCGCGCCAGGTTGAACACCCGTGCCGCCCCTTCGGCGTCGTCCTCGGCGATCTGGAACACTTCGCGAAAGGCGGTCACCTCGTCGCGGGTCACCCGGCCATCGGCCTTGGCCATCTTGGCACCCAGCGCGATCACCGCGATGGTGAAAGCGACCGAGCGTTCTGGTGGCGTCCGCAGCCGCTCGAACATCTCGGCCAGCCCTTCGCCAGCGGCGAGCGCCGACAGCGCCTCGGATATGCGGGTCCAGATAGACATTTAGAAAGCTTAGCCTTTTGGGCTGGCATTGTCAGGACGGATCAAGGACGCAGGTCATCAATATCAGATCAAGCCAGCGCCCCTCCTTGGCCCCTACTTCGCGCAAATGGCCCGCTTGCGCAAACCCCAATCGGCTGTGAAACGCCATGGCGCCCGGATTTTCGGCGCTGATTCCGGCCACCAGCACGTGGATGCCCTGGGCGCCTGCAGCATCCATCGCCGCCTTCATCAGGGACCGGCCAACGCCCTCTGCGGGGCGGGCAACAATGATGCTGTGCTCGGCGGTATGGGCATATCCGGGGCCGCCGCGGAACGGCCCCCAGGTGACGAAGCCCGCGATTTCTGCCGTGTCATCGGCGCCTTCGGCGACCAGAAACGCGCCCGGTCTGTCCGCAAGAAGTTGCGCGAGCCCTGCGTCTGTCTTGAGTTCCGAGGTGAAGGTTGCCGTGGTGTCGCGGATCATCGCGTTCCACAGATCCCGAACCCGTGGCAGATCCGCAGACCGGGCCGCCCGGATCAGCACAGGGTGACCACCCCGCCCGGCGTTTCGATCCGTGCGGCAAGCCGCGCAGGCCCGGTCGCAAAACCTACCTCCCCGGCCTCCATAAGCGGCGCCAGCAGCGCGGCCAGCGCGGACGCCTCGGGGTGGCGAACCTCAAGCGCGGCGATCCGGCAGCCCTGCTGGGTCAACCGTGGCGCCGGATGCGCCGCGCCCTGCCACTCGATCAGCGCGGGGGCGCAGTTGTCGAACGGCAGAATGCCGCTGTCCGGCACCGCCATGCGCCAGCGCAGATCGCCCCGTTGCAGATCAACCGGGCGACCGAACCCATCGGGCAGCCGTGCCAACGTTGCCTCAAGATCGTCGCACCGGCAGATCCAGTTGCCAAGCCGCGGCGGGCCGCTGAAACGGTCCAGGTCAAACCACCTCGGGCGGTCCGGCACGGGCGCGTCAGGATTGACCGCGATCGCCTCGAGGTAGAGCCCGTCCTCCAGCCCCAGCAAAGCGTTGTGGGTATGGAACACCGCATGCTCCCCACCGGACTGCATCGGCACGCCAAGGGTGGTTTCCACATGGGCGCGGGCCGCGGCAAGGGTCGCCCCGGCCACCGCCAGATGATCGAGGGTGATCACCCCCGTGCCGCCCGGATCAGCTTCAGGATATCCTGTGCGGCGTTGGGGATATTCGTGCCCGGACCAAAGATCGCCTTGACGCCTGCGTCATAGAGAAACTGATAGTCCTGCTGCGGGATCACACCGCCGCAAATCACCAGAATATCCTCTGCACCCGCCTCCTTGAGCGCCTTGACCAGTTGCGGTGCCAGCGTCTTGTGGCCAGCCGCCTGCGAGCTGATGCCGATCACGTGCACGTCGTTGTCCACCGCATCCTGCGCGGCCTCGGCGGGGGTCTGGAACAGCGGCCCCACGTCCACGTCAAAGCCGATGTCGGCAAAGGCCGTTGCGATCACCTTGGCGCCCCGGTCATGGCCGTCCTGGCCCATCTTGACCACCAGCATGCGCGGGCGGCGGCCTTCGGCCTCGGCGAAATCCTCGACGGATTTCTGGATCGCGGCAAAGCCTTCGTCACCTTCATAGGCGGCGCCATAGACGCCCGCCAATGTCTTCACTTCCGCGCGGTGGCGGCCGAATTCTTCTTCCATGGCCATGCTGATTTCTCCTACGGTGGCGCGGGCACGGGCGGCCTCGATCGCCGCTTCGAGCAGGTTTCCCCCTTCACGCGTGCGCCGGGTCAGCTCTGC
>JBFFQZ010000281.1:0-4378 GCA_041573235.1 Sulfitobacter sp.
GGTTTCGCGGCGACACTCGAGCATCAGCGCGTTCACCTTCGACACGACCTCGGGGTCGGTCCAGGGGGTTGGGACGATTTCAACAGCCGGGATCAGGTGCGGCGGATTGATCGGATGGACCACAAGGCAGCGATACCGCCCTGCGATGTTCTCGCAATACCGCGACGCCGAGATGCCGGAGGTGGAGCTGCCGATGGGCACGCCCGGCGCCGCGATGGCATCCAGCGTCTGGGTGATCTCGCGTTTCACCTCAAGGCGTTCAGGGCCGCTTTCCTGGACATAGATCGCGTCCTCAAGCGCGCCCTCAAGGCTCGGCGCCACCTTGATCCGCTGCAAGATGGCAGGGGCGTCCGACGCCTCGACCAGTTCGAATTCGACAAGATCCGATATGCGCGTTTCCATGGCCCGGGCCGCACGGTCGGCGGCCTCGGCCGAAGCGTCATACATCGCGACTTCAAAACCCGCTTGTGCGAAGACGGTCGCCCAGCCCTGCCCGATCAACCCGCATCCGACGACGGCAATCTTTGCCATATTCATTTCCCCTTACTTGCCTGACACGCGGTCAGGCCATTTTCACCAAATCATCGGCCGTATCAAAACGGGCCTCCGTCGCATTCCTCAGGTCATCAAGCGTCAAACCCGGGGCAATTTCCTTCAGGACCAGACCGCTTCGGACGACCTCGAACACGGCCATATCGGTCACCAGCAGGTCTATCGGCCTCGTCGATGTCAGGGGCAGGTCGCATTTTCTGACGACCTTGCTGACGCCACCCGCCGAATGCTGCATCGCAACGATCACGCGCCGCGCGCCGCTCGCCAGATCCATCGCTCCGCCCATGCCCGGCACCATCTTGCCGGGGATCATCCAGTTGGCCAGCAGGCCTGTTTCATCCACTTGCAGCCCGCCCAGGACCGTCAGATCGATATGGCCGCCGCGGATCAGCCCGAAACTCATGGCACTGTCGATTGCGGCCGCCCCGGGAACGGCGGTCACGAACCCGCCGCCCGCATCCGTCAGGTCGGGGTCTTCCATGCCTTCGGGCGGTCGCGCCCCCAGCCCGATGACGCCATTTTCGGACTGAAAGAACACGCCTGCATCCGCAGGCACGTAACTTGCCACGAGGCTGGGCAGCCCAATCCCGAGATTGACAAGCGTTGCAGGCTCGATCTCCTGGGCCACACGACGGGCGATGCGTTCCTTTGGTGTCATCTAACGCGACCTTTCGATCAGGTGATCAACGAGGATGGCGGGCGTGCGCACCGAATCGGGCGGAATGACACCGACCGGAACGATGTGTTCAGGCTCGGCGATAACTGTGTTCGCAGCCATCGCCATGATCGGATTGAAGTTCTGGGCGGTCAGGGAATATTCCAGATTGCCGAGGTAATCCGACTGGCGCGCCGCAATAAACGCGAAATCGGCGCTGATCGGTGCCTCGAGCAGGAACTGCTTGCCGTCGATCTCGATGATGCGCTTGCCTTTTTCCAACCCGGTTCCCAGCCCTGTCGGTGTGACGACAGCGCCAAGCCCCATGCCACCGGCACGGATACATTCCACAAGCGTTCCTTGCGGCACCAGTTCCACGTCGAGGCTGCCTTCGTTCATCTGCTGCTGCGTCTCGGGGTTCAGCCCGATGTGTGAAACGACAAGGCGCTTGACCGCACGCGCCGTGATCAGCTTGCCGATCCCGCGCCCCGGCATGGCGGTATCGTTCGCGATCAGGGTAAGGTCTTTCCGGCCGGACGCCACGAGCGCATCGATGATCCGGCGCGGCGTCCCGACCCCCATGAACCCGCCGATCATGATCCTTGCTCCATCCGGGACAAGGTCTGCGGCGGCCTCTGGCGATAGTGCTTTTTTCATCGTGTCATCCAACCAGATCTCTTGCCCCCCGCCCGACAGCCAGGACGGCCCGGAAGGCCGTCGGCTGTCAGGCAAAGCAGGGTTCAGAACGCGACTTGATCCCCTCCCTTGAGCCCGAGGATTTCGCGCGCTTCGTCCGGTGTCGCGATCTGCAGGCCCAGTCCTTCGATGATGCCGCGGACCTTGCTGACCTGAACGGCATTCGAGGTCGCCAGTTCGCCGCGCCCGGCCCACAGGCTGTCTTCCAGTCCGACGCGCACGTTTCCGCCCAGCGTGGCTGCCTGGGTGGCAATGCGGTACTGGTTTGCGCCTGCGCCCAGAACGGACCAGCGGTAATCATCGCCGAACAGCCGATCCGCGGTGCGTTTCATGTGCATCACGTCTTCGGGATGGCCCCCGATCCCTCCGAGCAGACCAAACACGGATTGCACGAAGAAGGGCGCTTTGACCAATCCGCGATCGGCGAAATGCGCGAGGTTGTACAGATGCGAGGTATCGTAGCATTCGAACTCGAACCGCGTGCCGTTGCCATAGCAAGTCTCCAGCACGTATTCGATATCCTGGAACGAGTTGCGGAACACCAGATCCTTTGACCCTTCGAGGTGCTCGCGCTCCCAGTCGTGCTTGAACTCCTTGAAACGGTTGAGCATCGGGTACAGACCGAAATTCATCGACCCCATGTTCAGCGAGGCCAGCTCGGGCTGGTAGGTGGCCGCCGGGGCGGCGCGTTCCTCGACGCTCATGTAGGGGCTGCCGCCGGTGGTGATGTTCATCACCGCATTCGTGCGTTGCTTGATCCGGGGCAGGAACGCGGCAAAGCCTTCGGGGCTCTGGTCGGGCCTGCCATCCTTGGGGTTGCGGGCGTGCAGGTGCAGAATGGCCGCCCCGGCTTCGGCCGCTGCAAGCGACTCCGCGATGATCTCGTCGGGCGTGACCGGCAGGTGCGGAGACATGGATGGCGTGTGAATTGCCCCCGTGATTGCACAGGTGATGATGACCTTGCCTGCGTGTTCTTTTGTCGTGCTCATTCTGGAACCTTCCTCATGAAATCAAAGCGTTTCAACATTTCCGTCGACGGACATGGATTGACCCGACAGATTCGCGCCGGCGTCCGAGATCAGGAACGCTACAGTAGTCGCGACATCATCGGCGGTCACCATTCGGCGCAGGGATATGTTCTTCAGATATTCCTTGCGCATCTCGTCAAAGCTGACGCCGGTCGCTTCGGCGCGGTGTTGTATGACCCCATCCATCCGCGGACCCTCGACGATACCGGGCAGCACGGCATTCACCCGGATGTTGTCAGGTCCAAGTTCCTTGGCCAGACTTTGGGTCAGACCGATCACCCCGAATTTTGCCGCGGAATAGGGCGTGCGATACGCGTAGCCATGCTTGGACGCGGCGGATCCCATGTTCACCATGGCACCGCCACCGGCGGCCTTGATCATCGGAATGGCCTGTCGCGCACATAGGAACTGTCCCGTTAGGCAGATGTCGATGCAGCGCCGCCAGTCATCGGGCGACAGGTCTTCGAGGTTGCCCGTCGGTCCCGCGATGCCCGCGTTGTTCACCAGCGCATCCAGCCCGCCAAGACCGGTACGGACCTTGTCGAAGAACGCCTCGACAGCCGCATCGTCCGAGACATCCGCCTGCTCCGCGATGCAGCCCCCCAAAGCGCTGCTGGCGCGTTCCAGGGCATCGGCGTCAACGTCGCAAATAGCGAGCCTGGCGCCCTGGGCGTGCAGCTGGCGGGCAATGGCGAACCCGATGCCACTGGCCCCCGCTGTCACCACAATTCTCCTGCCCTGCAATCCTGGCAGACGCATGTCTTGCATGTCGGATTTGCTGTTGTCGTGATGGTCACTCATGTCTTTATCCTTTAATTGCCGAACACGGCGTCCGGGGCCCACAGCACCAGATTGGGCCAGATTATCAGCAGCGCCAACCCGGCAAGTTGCAATACGACGAACGGTACGATCCCCCGATAGATCGTGCGAATGGTGATCTCGGGTGGGGCGACCCCCTTGATGTAGAACAAAGAGTACCCGAAGGGCGGCGTCAGAAAGCTGGTCTGAAGGTTGACCGCCACGAGCATCGCAAACCACAAAAGCTGCTGTTCACGCGAAATACCCAGTCCGAAATCCAGCCCCGCGACGATGGGCGCGAAAAGCGGCAGCACGATAAAGCTGATCTCGACCCATTCCAGGAAGAACCCCATGACGAAAATCAGGATCAGCAAAAGCGCCAGCGTTCCATATGCGCCCAGATCGAAGAACAGGATCGCGTTTTCGATCATCTTGTCGCCCTTCAACCCCTTGAACACCATGCCAAAGATCGTGGCACCAACGAGCACGCCAAGGATCATGGCAGAGGTGTTTCCGGTCTCGCGCACACAGCTCGACATGGTGGTATACGTCAGCTTGCGGTTCATGGCCGCCAGAACCATCGCGCAGATCGCACCCAGACCGGCGGCCTCGGTGGGTGTTGCCGTTCCTGTCGCAATAGAGCCCAGAA
>JBFFQZ010000282.1:0-4376 GCA_041573235.1 Sulfitobacter sp.
TGCCCCGTCAACTCTCACATGTCGGCGACGGCCTGCAGATACTGTTCACCCGGTGGCTGGTGCCATTTCCCGGAACCCGTAATGCCCAGCGAGATTTTCCGCCGATAGCCGTCCCGATCAAACGAGAAAGGGAGGTGAGGTTTTATTGCGAGGACATGCGCGATACCGAAAATCACGTTTTTGGTGCGGAAAATCGGTTCCCGCACGCTTCTGACTATCAGAAATCCAGCTTTCGAAATGGTATGAAATGTATGGTGGGCGACCCTGGAATCGAACCAGGCGTGCGTCTCCGCGAGGGAGTTACAGTCCCCTGCCACACCTTGCGGCCTGTCGCCCACTGGCGTGTTGATTATCCGGCAGCCTTTGGGCCGTCAACCACAAAACCAATCAAAAGATGCGTTTCCGCCTGTGGCTGCGTGATGGTGGCGCAGGCGTTGTCGGGCAGGCTTGGCTTGGGCGGGGCAAGAGGGTAGACCGGACCCGGAATGCAAAGGGATGCGGCTATGAAAAAGCCCAAATGGGTCGTTCAGAAAGAACAGGACAAGAAAGCGGAGGCGCGCGATACGCTTTGGCTTTTTGGACTGCATGCGGTGCGGGATGCGCTCATGAATCCGGCACGCGAAAAGCTGACGCTGATGGTCACGCCCAATGCGCAAGCAAAGCTGGAAGACGCAATCGCGGCGTCGGGTGTGATCCCGGAGGTCGTGGACCCGCGCAAGTTCCGGCCGCCGATTGATCCGGGCTCGGTCCACCAAGGCGCGGTTCTGGAGGTCAAGCCTCTGGACTGGGGCCGGTTGGAGGATGTGTGTATCGGTGATGCGGCGCCGCGTGTGATCCTGCTCGACCGGGTGACTGACCCTCACAACGTGGGCGCGATCCTGCGCTCGGCAGAGGTATTGGGCGCGTCGGCCGTGATCGGTACCCGCCATCATTCGGCGCCCGAGACCGGCGCGCTGGCAAAAACCGCCTCCGGCGCGCTGGAGCGTCAACCCTATTTGCGCATCCGCAACCTGGCTGATGGCATTCGCGCGTTGCAGGACATGGGTTATCTTGTGCTGGGCCTCGACGGCGAAGCTGAGGTCACGATCGAGACGGCAGTGGCGGGCAAGCGCGACCGTGCGGTTGCGCTGGTGCTGGGCGCCGAAGGGCCGGGGCTGCGCGAGAAGACGCGCGCGACGGTTGATATGCTGGTACGGATCGACGCGGGGGGCGCCTTCGGTTCGCTCAATGTGTCGAACGCGGCGGCGATTGCGCTTTACGCGTCCAAAGAGCACGGTTGAGAGCGGGGCCATGTCGCATCCATCGAAAATCGCGACATGTTGCCATTGCGGCACCCGCGCTGTGCTCAAGCTCGGCGAGGGACACCATACGCTGACGTGCAGGGCCTGTGGTGCGCCATTGAACCGGCTCAAGGCCTTGCCGCAGCCTGTTCAGGCCCGGGCCGTGACCCATCAGGCCCCGGCGAAGCTGCGCGGCATGACCAAGGCGAAGCCGGTCAAACGGCGCAAGCCACGCAAGAGTCTCTTTCGAAGGTTTGCTGAGGAAGCCTTTGATCTGGTTGAAGATATATTTGATTGAGGTTGGCATGTCCTATTCTGATGAATACCTGAAAGGCATCTTGAAACGCACCAAGAGGATCGCGATGGTGGGTGTTTCCAAGAACCCCGTGCGGCCAAGCTATTTCGTGGCGCGCTACCTGTCGCTCAAGGGGTTCAAAGTGGTGCCGGTCAATCCCGGTTTCGCCGGTGAGCGCCTGTTCGGGGCGACGGTCGTCGGCAGTCTGGACCAGATCGAGGGCCCGATCGACATGGTGGATATCTTTCGCCGCTCGGAATCGGTGCCCGCGATTGTCGACGAGGCGCTGGAGGTTTTGCCCGGACTGCGCACGATCTGGATGCAGATCGGCGTGACGCATCCCGAAGCTGCGGCGAAGGCCGAAGCGCGGGGGATCGACGTGGTGCAGAACCATTGCCCCAAGATCGAGTATCAGCGCCTGTTCGGCGAGTTGCGGATGGGTGGCTTTGCGACCGGGGTGATCTCGAGCAAGCTGTGAGCGTGTGACGGCCCGGCCAATTGTGATCCAACGGACGCGCTGAGGCGCGACACGATTCTTGCGGATTCGTCTGGCGGTATGTGGCGGGCTGCACCACAGGAGGGCGCGTGGTGTCGGCGTTGTCAGTGCGCCCGGCGCAGTAGGGGCTTAGTCTGTGCGGGCGGCTTTTTCGGCAATGCCGGATCGCGATTGCCGGTGGGAGAGTTCCTGAAGGACATCGTTCAGGGGTACGTCGCGGGCGGCCAGCATCACCATCAGGTGGTAGAGCACGTCGGCGGCTTCACGGGTAAGGGCGGCCTTGTCGTCCCTGACCGCTTCGATAATCGCTTCGACCGCTTCCTCGCCGAATTTTTCGGCGCATTTTTCCGGGCCTTTTGCGAGCAGTTGCGCTGTCCAGCTTGACGTTGGGTCGGCGTCTTTGCGCGACAGGATCGTGGCGTAGAGATCGTCGAGCGTCATGTCAGCCTCATGGGGATACCGGCGGCGGCCATATGCTGTTTCGCCTCCTGGATGGTGAATTCGCCGAAATGGAAGATGGAGGCCGCGAGCACGGCGGATGCGCCGCCTTTCGTCACGCCTTCGACGAGATGGTCAAGCGTGCCGACCCCGCCCGAGGCGATCACCGGCATGTTGACCGCGTCCGAGATCGCGCGGGTCAGCGGCAGGTTGAAGCCCTGTTTCGTGCCGTCGCGGTCCATTGATGTCAGCAGGATTTCCCCGGCACCTTTTTCCATCATGGTGATGGCGAAAGCCACGGCGTCGATGCCGGTAGGTTTCCGGCCGCCATGGGTGAAGATCTCCCATTTGCCGGGGGCGACCGTCTTGGCGTCGATGGCGGCGACGATGCATTGGCTGCCGAACTGGTCGGCGGCTTCGGCCACGACGTCCGGG
The DNA here is from genome assembly GCA_041573235.1 of Sulfitobacter sp. Taxonomy (GTDB): domain Bacteria; phylum Pseudomonadota; class Alphaproteobacteria; order Rhodobacterales; family Rhodobacteraceae; genus Sulfitobacter. Next base: position 2,945 of record JBFFQZ010000282.1, read on the forward strand.
TTGGCGACGGCGGCAGAGTTGAAGCTGACCTTGTCGGCACCAGCGAGCAGCAGGGCGCGCACGTCCTGGGCGCTGCGCACGCCGCCGCCGACGGTAAGCGGGATGTAGCAATGTTCGGCCGTGCGGCGGACAAGGTCGAACATGGTGCCCCGGTTTTCGTGGGTGGCGTGGATGTCGAGAAAACACAGCTCGTCCGCGCCCGCGGCGTCATAGGCGATGGCCGCATCGACCGGATCGCCCGCATCGCGCAGGCCGACGAAGTTCACGCCTTTGACAACGCGACCATCGGCGACGTCGAGGCAGGGGATGATGCGGGTCTTGAGCATGCGAGTGTGTAATCCGCTGTGATCGGGGTGGCAAGCCGGGTGCTAGTCGCGCAGGGTGCGCAGGGCCTCGCCGAGGTCGATGGCGCCGTCGTAGAGCGCGCGCCCCGAGATCGCGCCGCTGATGACGCCGGTTGCCTTGAGGGCCTTGAGGTCGCTGAGCGAGGACACGCCGCCCGATGCGATCACGGGAATGTCCACGGCACGTGCGAGCGCCGCTGTGGCGTCGATGTTGGGACCGCCCATGGCGCCATCGCGCAGGATGTCAGTGTAGATGATCGCGGCCACGCCCGCATCCTCGAAGGATTTGGCCAGATCGGTTACCATCACGTCGGTTTCTTCGGCCCAGCCTTTCGTGGCCACCCGCCCATTGCGGGCGTCAATGCCGACGGCGACCTTACCGGGGAAGGTCCGGGCCGCTTCACGCACCAGCGCCGGGTTCTCGACCGCGACGGTGCCGAGGATCACGCGGGCGAGGCCCTTGTCGAGCCACGCCTCGATGGTCGCCATGTCGCGGATCCCTCCGCCCAGCTGCGCGGGGACGCGGCAGCGCTTGAGGATCGCTTCGACCGGCGCGGCGTTGACCGGGGTACCGGCGAAGGCGCCGTTGAGATCCACCAGATGCAGCCACGCGCAGCCTGCGTCCACAAAGGCCTGTGCCTGCGCCGCCGGATCGTCGTTGAACACTGTCGAGCTGTCCATGTCGCCATGTACCAGGCGTACTGCCTTGCCGTCCTTGAGGTCGATGGCGGGATAGAGGATCATGGGTGCGGGTCCTTCGTTCTTGGATTGGATCCGTTTTGCACGGATGCGCGCGATGTGCAACGCGACCTGACGTCAGTCTTGCCGGAAAGGCGCGGCGTGGCGCATCCTTTGCCGTGGATTGATGGAGGTTATAGTATGAAGACGATCTTGGGGGCGGCCGCTGCCGCGCTACTCTGTGCCGGTTCCGCCTTTGCGGATCCGGTCGAAGGGATCTGGAAGACCGAGGTGGACGATGGCGCCTATGCCCATGTCGAAGTGAGCCAGTGCGGCGCAGCCCTGTGCGGCACGATCGCGCGCACATTCAACGGATCGGGCGAATATAAATCCGCAAACATCGGAAAGAA
>JBFFQZ010000283.1:0-4339 GCA_041573235.1 Sulfitobacter sp.
ACCACCGTGCCGCCCGGCGCCAGGTACATGCAGTCGAACGCCCGGAGCGTATACCCCCCGGCCTCCGGCGGCAGTGTGATCGGATAGCGAAACAGCACCGCGTGGCCGGCCATCTCGCCCCTGCCCTTGCCCGGCACGTCATCGGCCAGCGCCTCAAACCCGCCCGCACCATCCAGATGGATGGTCCAGACGCGGTCCTGGGTGGAGCCGTCGTTATAGCGGAATGTCTCGTTGATGGTGCCGGTGTTACCGTCCCAGCTGACGTTAAAATCGGCGTCAAAGGTGCTTGTCACCCGGCCAAGCGGGCCAAAGATCACGCCTTCACAGTACATTTCCCCGTTCAGATGCGTGCGCATGTCGAAAAATGGGTAATCATCGGCATAGTCTTCCGCCCGTTGCGCGCCGAAATCGGCAAACCGGCTGCGCAAGACCACCACAAGGATCACCAGTGCGGCGCCCAGTAGAAAAAAGAATGCAGCATCGCTCATCGGGTTTCCTCATCCAGTCGGGTACGCCACAACATGCCAATCGCAGCCAGCTTCAAAACACAGGGCACTCCGGCATAGAGCGCCCGCAACAGATCAATCGCGCCTTCCGGGCTGTCGCTCCCGATGCCGCTCTTAAAGTCGGCTGCCTCTAAGGTAGGCAGCAAAACCGCCGCGGCCAGTGCCAGCGTAAACTTCGATACAAAAGACCACAGCCCAAAGCCCTCCGCGGCCGAGGGCGCGATCCGCGCCATGCGGCTGGCAAAGAGCGCGGGCAACAGGGTCAGGTCGGCCCCCATCGCCGCCCCCGACGCCACGCAGACCAACGCAAACCACCACTGATCACCGGCCCCAAGGAACAGCGCGCCGCCAAAGGCGAAAATCGCCAGAACCATCGCGCTCAGCAGCACCGGTTTGGTGCCATGGCGCTCGGCCAGGCCGCCCCAGACGGGCGCCGCCCCCGCTGCCGACAAAAAAAACAACAGCAAAAGTGGCCCTTCAAAGCCCGGCGCCTCAAGCGCGCTTTCGACATAGAACAGAAACAGGGTCGAGCTGACCGCAACGGGCGCCGCGTTCAACAGCGCGATCAGCAACAGCCTGCGGGCCAGCGGATCGCGCAGCACGGTGCCGAACCCGGTCCCCGGCGGCAGCCCCTCTGATCGCCACTCGGTGCGCATCGCCAGCACCGATCCCGCGCTGAGCACGACAAACCCCAGCGCAAATCCGGCGAACGGCGCACCCATCACGGCACCCAGCGCCACCGGCGCGACAGAGGCGACGCACACCCCCAAAAGCGCGCCTGTCTCGCGCCAGCGGGCGAGGCGCAGATGGCCCTGTCCCGACATCCGGTCTGCCTTGGCCACGCCCTGGGCGTAAAAGCAGATCGTCAGAAAGCTGAAGGCGGAAAACACCAGCGTCAACATAATCACGAACCAGGTCAGCGGCCCGGTCAGCGGCGGCACCGCGAACAGCCCGAGCATGGCCGCCCCGATCACCCCACAGCCCAGCGCCACGGCCAGCCCGCGCCGGTCGCGAAACCGCTCGGACAGCCGACCCAGAAGCGGATCCTGCACCACGTCCAGCAGGCGCAACCCGAACAGCGCCGCGCCCAGCACGGTCAGCGACACGCCGTATTCATCGACATAGAATTTCGGCGCGTGGATGTAGATCGGCAGCCCTGCACAGGCCAGCAGCGCGGCGAACAATGCGTAGGCCGGCAAGCGTTCAGGCGTGCGCGCGGTCATCCCCTTGTGACTTCGTCTCGGGGGGCGTCAGGCCGCCCGCGGAACGTCGCCCGCTTGACCCACAGCTTGAGTGCCTGCCAGTGGATCAGCGCCAGGACCCGCCGCGCGCCAAAGGGCCGACGCAGCAGGCTGCGCAGGATGCCGCGGTTGCCGAGCGGTTGACGCTTGCCGGTCAGGGTCGCAATCAACCCGCCCTTGTCGCGGCCATAATCTATCCAGATCCCAACCCGCCGGTCGGTAATGTCGAACCGGAACGTATACGTTCCCGCCACCGGCTGAAACGGAGAGACATGCATGACCTTGACCGCCCGCAACTGGTCGCTAGGGGCGATCACGCGCTGGTCCGGGTGGTGGCACAGATAGCTGTGCCTGTCGCCATATGTGTTCGTCACCTCGGCGATGACCGCCACCAGCCCGCCATCGGCACGACGGCACAGCCAGAAACTGACCGGGTTGAACACATGACCGAACACGCGCGGTTGCGCCAACAGCTCGATGCGGGTGATCCCCTTGACCTGGAACTGCTCGAGCACATCGCGCACCCAGGCCGCGCCACGTCCCTTGCCGGGGGCGCCGCCGTGGTCGCGGTCCAGTATTTGCGTCACGCCGCGCGCGTTGCGGGCAAACAGGCCCGGCCCGCGCACCTCCGCCTCGGCGTCCAGCAGCAGGTAATCAACCGAGTAGCGGAACGCGTTCTCGACAGCCCCCTTGCGGCCATGGAACGTCTGCCCGACGATATGATCGACAGTTGCCTTCACTCGGCGGCCAACGTCTGCAGATGCGCGGACTGAAGTGCCGTGACCACGTCGACCGCGCTGGACAGCCCGTCCTCGTGAAAGCCATGCCGCATCCACGCACCGCAGAACCATGTGCGGTTGTCGCCGTTCATCTCACGCACCTTCGCCTGCGCGTCCAGCGCCGCCAGATCATAGATCGGATGGCGCAGGGTGACCCGGTCATAGATCAACTCTTCGCGGATCGTGCGATTGGTGTTGAGCGTGACGAAATGCGGGTCGTCGTGCGGGATCGGCTGCAGCGAGTTCATCCAGTAGGTAAGGTCGATCCTGTCAGAGCGCGCATCGCGATCCTCCGAATAGATCCACGACGCCCAGGTCGCGCGCCGCCGGGGCATCAGGGATGAATCCGCATGCAGCACGATGTCGTTGGGCTGATAGGCGATGGCCCCCAGCGCCGCGGTTTCCGCCGCAGTCGGATCTTGAAGCAGGCCAAGGCTGTCGTCGGAATGCGTGGCCATCACCACCTCGTCAAACCGCTCCCACTCGCCGCCCCATGTCTTGACCTCGACCCCATCGGCGTCGCGGCGCACGCCCTGCACACCGGCATTGAGCCTGATGTCCACGCCGCGACGCCGCATCGCCGCCTCCAGCCGCGAGACATAGGAAATCGATCCGCCCGCCACGGTATACCACTGATGCTGGCCCGAATAGTTCAGCAAGGCGTGGTTTTCAAAGAACTGGATCATCGCGTGGGCCGGGAAATCCATCATGTCCTCGGTCGGCGTGGACCAGATCGCCCCGGACAGCGGCAACAGGTAATAATCGCGGAAATAGTCACCCGTGCCCAGCACCCCGAGGAAATCACGCAGGCTCAGCGACCGGTCGGCGGCCACACTCAGCGCGTTCTTGTTGAACTTCACGATATCACGCAGCATCGCGATGAACCTGGGGTTCATCAGGTTTCGCTTTTGCGCGAACATCGCCCCGATCGACGTCAGGGCGTATTCCAGCCGCCCACCGTCGATGGACGCGCCGAAACTCATGTTCGAGGGCACGACCGGCACGTCCAGCTCTTCGAACAGCGCCGCCAGATGCGGGTAGTTGGCGTAATTGAACACGATGAACCCCGTATCCACCGGCTGGTCGCCGCGCTTGCCTGCCATGACCGTGCGGGCATGACCGCCCAGCCGGGCGCCGCTTTCAAACAGGCTCACCCGGCTGGTCCGGCTCAGCATATGCGCGGCCCCCATTCCAGAGATGCCAGCGCCGATGACGGCAATACGACGAGATTTCGGGGAATCGGGGTGAAATTGCCCGGCAGGCAGTTCGAATGGCATGGAGGGGATGGTTCCTGATGTTCTAGAGTTCGGTTGCAAGCTATACGGCGCAACTACGTAGTTCGATCAAAATGAGTTTCAGAATTCTTTTTCTGATCCGATTTGTCTTTTGATCCGTAATGCGGTCATGTTAGTTGATGTTCAGACACAAACGCGCAGCATGCCTGCCGGGCGAACCGGTCAGGGGCCAAATCATTTGGCGCGGCCAGTCAAGAGTGCAGGGCGCCGACGCGTGACCAACCGAACCGACGAAAACCCCGCCGCGAACTGGATTGACCAGATGATGCGCGTGCGAGACCGGCGCGACACCGATGCCTTTGCCGAGCTGTTTGAACATTTTGCCCCCCGGATCAAAGGCTTCCTGATGAAATCGGGCTCCGATCCGACCACGGCCGAGGAATGCGCGCAGGACGTGATGACGACGCTCTGGCGCAAGGCCGAGCAGTTCGACCCGACCCGCGCGTCCGTCGCCACGTGGATTTTCACCATCGCGCGGAACCGCCGCATCGACATGATGCGCCGCGACCGCCGCCCCG
>JBFFQZ010000284.1:0-4333 GCA_041573235.1 Sulfitobacter sp.
CCCATGTTGCCCATCTCGTAATCAGTGTCGGAGTTCCATGATGCGTCGGACGCATCAACTTCGTAGGACACCTTGTTGATCTCGTTCGAGAATTTTACATTGTCAAAGAGGAAGAATTCAGCCTCTGGACCCATGTAGGCCACATCGCCGATGCCGGAAGACTTCAGGTATGCCTCGGCTTTCTGGGCGGTGCCGCGTGGGTCGCGCTCATAGGATTCACCGGTATCGGGCTCGACGATCGAGCAATGCACGCAGATCGTCTTTTCCGCATAGAACGGGTCGATGTAGGCGCTGGACGCATCGGGCATCAGCTTCATGTCTGACGCTTCGATCGACTTCCAGCCTGCGATGGAGGAGCCATCGAACATGAACCCTTCCTCGAGGAAGTCTTCGTCGACCAGATCGCTTACCACGGTGACGTGCTGGAGCTTGCCGCGTGTGTCCGTGAAGCGGATGTCGACATATTCGATGCCTTCATCCTTGATCTGTTTCAGCAGGTCTTGGTTGCTCATGGTGATGTCCTTTTTTCGTCAGTATCTGATCGTATGGTGATGTTTACAGCGCGTCTGAACCGGTTTCGCCGGTACGGATGCGGATTGTTTGTTCAATGGGAGAAACAAAGATCTTGCCGTCGCCGATTTTCTCAGTCTTGGCCGCGCCCACGATGGCTTCGATAGCGGCGTCGACCTGATCGTCGTCAAGGACGATCTCGACCTTCACCTTGGGGAGGAAATCAACGACATACTCGGCGCCGCGGTAGAGTTCCGTGTGGCCTTTCTGGCGACCGAACCCCTTGACCTCGATCACGGACAGCCCCTGAACGCCCACGTCCTGAAGTGCTTCTTTCACTTCATCAAGCTTGAACGGTTTGATGATCGCTTCGATCTTTTTCATGGAGACCTCCCTTATGTCCGTTCGCAGTGATTTCACCGTCGCTCGGGGGAATCCAGACGGGACAGGGCAGCGATCTTGGTCTATCCTGCAAATTAGTGGTAAACGCCCTTAAATTAGGCTGACCGATTAAAAAATAGACGAAAGTGAATCGGAGCATACCCTCCCATGACAGAACTTCTGACGGCCATGCAGATGCGCGCGCTGGAAAGCGCGGCGATTGCCTCGGGCGAGGTGACGGGGATCGGGTTGATGGAGCGGGCGGGTCGGGGGGTGGTCGACGCGGTTTTCGACGAATGGCCGACGCTTGCACAAGGGCCGCACGGGGCCGTGGTGCTGTGTGGACCGGGCAATAACGGCGGTGATGGATTCGTTATTGCGCGGCGCCTGCGCGACAGGGGATGGGATGTGGAGGTCCTGTTTTGGGGGGACGCCCGAACGCTGTCGGCGGATGCCAGGAAAAATCACGATGTGTGGTCGGAGATGGGGCCGCTTCACCCACTTGATGTCGCGCGCGCCGGGGCGGGCCCGCGACCGGCGCTGCTGGTTGATGCGATGTTCGGCACCGGGCTCAGCCGCGCGATTCCGCTGGCGTTGGCCAATGCGTTTCACGCGGTCGAACAGCGCGGTGCTGCGGACGCGCATCCGGGGCAGGCGCCTTGTTACAAGGTAGCCGTCGATTGCCCCTCCGGCATGGACAGCGACAGCGGCAAGTTCCTGATCCCGCACCCGCCCGGCGGCAAGGGCAACGGGCGCGAAGACCGAGAGGCCGTTCGGGACTGGTGGGAAAATGACGTCTCGAAGCGGATCATCCACGTTGACCTGACGCTTGTCTTTCATCGGCGCAAGATCGCGCACGCGCTGAATGAGGAACTGGGCAAGGTGCGGGTTGTGGACATCGGTCTTGGGGCCGAGGATCTTGATCCGGTGCACCTGACGCAACCGCGTCCAGAGCACCTGGTGACGGCGCTGGAATTCGAGCGTCCTGCGGGGCGTTCACACAGCATCTGGCCGGGGCAGTGCCTGGACAAGGGGCACGGCAACGGAGGTCATAAATTCGATCACGGCCATGCGCTGATACTGGCGGGAGATACCGGGCGGACAGGTGCCGCGCGGTTGGCGGCACGGGGGGCGCTGAGAATCGGCGCGGGGCTGGTGACGCTTGGCGTACCACCGGCCGCACGGGCCGAGGTGGCGGCGCAGATCACCGCCCTGATGCTCAAGAAGGTGAAGACGACAGAAGACCTGGCCCGTCTGCTGAAGGATGAACGTCTCAACGCAGTTTGCCTGGGGCCGGGGATGGGGATCAAGCGCGCGCGCAGGCTGGTGCCGACGGCGCTTCGGGCGGCGCATGAGCCCTGTGTCGTGTTGGATGCGGATGCGCTGACCGCGTTCGCAGGCGCGCCGGATACGCTGTTTGAACTGCTTCACCCACGCTGCGTGCTTACTCCGCATGGCGGAGAATTTGCCCGCCTGTTTCCGGACATTGCCGAGGCGTTGACTGCGCCTGCCGTCACAGGGCCCGCGTATTACAAGGTCGATGCGGCGCGCGCAGCGGCAAAGCGGGCAGGCTGTGTGGTTCTGTTCAAGGGCGCGGTAACGGTAATTGCAGCCCCCGATGGTCGGTGCAGCGTCAACGTTGCGACGGGGGATCGCGCGGCGCCCTGGCTTGCGACGGCGGGATCAGGCGATGTTCTCGCGGGCTTTATCACGGGATTGCTCGCGCGCGGGCTTGAGCCGATGGAGGCCGCCGAGGTGGCCGCCTGGCTGCATGTCGAATGCGCCCGCAGCTTTGGTCCCGCGCTGATCGCCGAGGATATTCCGGAGTGTCTGCCGCAAGTGCGGGCCGGGCTTGGCATCTGAGACGCCTGCAGCCCCGGAAAGCTCCGGGGCTGAGTCTAAGCTTGTGGCGTCAGGCGGCGTGCAGAACCTGTCCGCGCGCACGCGCGCCGTCTGCGGTGCTCAGCTCAAGGCCATCTGCATAGAGAATATGCGGCCCGTCGCAGAAAATCTGGATCAGGGTCTGTTCCTGCATGCCCAGATCGCGAATGAATTCACCATCGACCAGCGTACGGGCAGCCACGAGCGCGCGGTCGGCGCTGAACATGGCCTGCGCGCGCCAGTCGCGGATCAGGCACATCTGGTCGCCCGCAAGCAGCGCATCGCGTTCGGGGCGCGTATGGCCCAGCGATCCCGCCGCAAGGGCAATGGTGCGCACCGATCGCGTGCTGCGCTGGATATGCGCAACCTTCGCGATGCCGCTGTCACGTGTGATGATCTTGTCGCCGACACCCACGAATTCGACGGGCATTTCGCCGTCGAGTGTCAGCAATATGGTGCCTTGCAACAGCCCGGTGTCCCGGGATGCAAAAGGCGCGTATTGGCCCGCTTGTGGAACTGCTCCACCAACGCGCCCGACCGTTTTCGGTTTCATGGGCGTCACTTTCTTTTAAACCTGCCTCAGGTTGTTTCAGTAATACGACAAGATAATGTTTATGTCGCGTGTTTTTTTTGGCTCGCCATCGGGTTTCGCGTTTGCTACGCACGCGTCACGGCGGAGTTGAGCCGTGCGTGCGGGTGTGGCGGAATTGGTAGACGCACCAGATTTAGGTTCTGGCGCCTATGGCGTGGGGGTTCGAGTCCCTTCACCCGCACCACAAAAACCCAAGACGCTGACGGTATTCCAAAAAAAGGGTCTCATGCGCGGTCGTCGGCTCGGACCCCTGGCTGACGTTGCTTGAATTTCCAGCAGGCTGACGGCATCGCCTCTGCTGCACGTTCCTGAGGGTTCGTGTTCGGGTGTGAGCTGGCCGGGACCGGAAAGCCCAGGCTGATCATCGGCTACGGTCTGGTATACCCACTGCCGAGGTGCCGTCCCCAATTCTCCGACCTCTCACCAGAACGCGCTGCGCGTCCTGTAGAGGCTCCAGTGTCGGAACGATCTCGGCCCGGTGCCCATGAAACCGGCGGCAGGACGCCCGTTTGTGTGCCGACCGGGCAAGCGTTGCCTTCATCCGCATGAGATTAGCACGCCAAGACAGAAAATGTTGGCACATTGCGTGACAACCCGGCACCTTGGACGCAATCTTGTACTTCAGGCTTTCAAAATCAGGTCCCTCAAATGCGCACAATCTATAGCGAAGATCATCGTCTCCACTTTCCTCAGGCGGAGCTGTCCGGTGGCCAGTTTGTCACTCCGTTTGAGCGTCCATCAAGGGTTGAATACGTCCTCAACCGACTGCGTGAGCGCAAGCTGACCGACATTGGCGCACCGGATGCTGTGGACATGGCACCTGTGCGTGCGCTGCTGGATCCGGGGTACCTAAGCTTTCTCCAGACGGCCTGGGACGATTGGAAGGCCGCGGGAATGGCGGGTGAGATCATAGCGGCCAATGTGCCGGCACGGGGCATGCATATGGACCGGATCCCGGAAAATATCGAC
>JBFFQZ010000285.1:0-4305 GCA_041573235.1 Sulfitobacter sp.
GACGGCAGTGGCCGAACAGGCCATCGGCAAGCGACAGCCGGTGATGACCAAGGCAGGCATGAACCACGAAATCGCCCTGCCGCTGACCATCGACAAGCATCTTTACGGGATCGTTGCGATTACCGTCGCGGCGAATGCCACACCGCCCGGCGATGTGATACGCCATCTGCGGTGGGCGTCCGGCTGGATCGAGGTGATCATGCGCCGCGATCAGGGCGAGTCGCATGAAAGGCTGCAATCGCGCACGGCAACGGCGCTCGAAACCCTCGCCACCGTTCTTGAACAAAAGCGGTTTAACGGGGCCTGCAATGCGCTGGTGACCGAACTGGCGCAGTTGCTGAAATGCGATCCCGTCAGCATCGGGTTTCGCAAGCGCCGCACGGTCAAGATCGCCGCGGTGTCGCATGCGGCGGGCTTTGGCAAACGCATGAGCATCGTGCGGGATCTGCGCAGCGCCATGGACGAGGCGCTGGACCAGGATGCGATCGTGCGATTTCCGCCGCAGACGGACGAGGAATACCGCGTCACGCTTGCCCACGAAGAGCTGGCACGCGCCCACAAGGTCGATGCCATCCTGACCGTCCCGATTCAACATGACGGCGACAGCATCGGGGCGCTTACGTTTGAACGGGCGGGCGGCGCTGGGTTTGACGATGACACCGTCGAGCTGTGCGATGCCATCGCGACCGTGGTGGGCCCCGTGCTTGAGGAAAAGCGGCGTAATGATCGCTCGGTGTTCTTCAAGCTGCTCGAAGCCCTTGGCACGCAGCTTGTCCGACTGCTCGGGCCCAGCCATTTCGGCCGCAAGCTGGCCACGCTGATCTTTGCGGGGCTGGTTTGGTATTTCGCGACCGCGATGACGACATTCACGATCACCGCCCCCGCCGAGCTGCAAGGCGCGATCCAGCGGACGGTCGTGGCGCCCTTCAACGGTTACCTGTCCGCCGAGAACGTACGCGCCGGCGCCATCGTCAAACAGGGCGATACGCTGGCCGAGCTGGACGATCAGGACCTCGCGCTTGAGCGACTGCGCCTGACGACTTCGCGCGCGCAGCGGCAGGCGGAATACGATCAGGCGCTGGCGCAGCGTGAACGCGCGCAGGCCAACATCATCGAAAGCCAGATCAACCAGATCAACAGTCAGATCGCGCTGGTCGATGAACAGATCGCGCGGACCCGCATCATCGCGCCCTTTGACGGTATCGTTGTCAGCGGCGATCTGAGCCAATCCATCGGCACCACGCTGGAGCGCGGCGAAGAGATGTTCCGCATCGCGCCGCTCGATGCCTACCGCGTGGTGCTGGAGGTGGACGAGACGGACATGGCCGAAATCGCGGTCGGGCAGGGCGGTCAACTGCGGGTGGCGCCGCTGCCGGATGTGCCGTTGTCCTATACGATCGAACGTATCACCCCGATTTCGGAACAGCGCGAGGGCCGCAATTTCTTCCGGGTGGAGGCGGCGCTGGACAGCACCGATCCGCGCCTGCGGCCCAGCATGGAAGGCATCGCGCGCACCGAAGTGGATGAAAGACTGCTCATCGCGGTCTGGACCCGGCCCTTCCTCAATTGGGCCAAGCTGACGTTCTGGCGCTGGATGCCCTGATGGACCGCGCGTTCCTGTCGCAATCGTGGTACCGGGTGGCCGATCTTCGGTTGCGTCTGCGGCGGCATGCGCGGCTTTACCGGACGCATTACCGGGGGCAGCTCTGGTATGTGTTGCAGGACCGGACCTCGGGCCGCTTTCACCGCTTTTCGCCCAGCAGCTACCGCATCATCGCGATGATGGACGGCAACAGGACCGTCCAGGAGATCTGGGACATCGCCTGTGCCCAGCTCGAGGATGAGACGCTGACCCAGGACGAGGTGATCCGCCTGCTGGGGCAGTTGCATTCGGCGGATGTTCTTTATGGTGATCTGCCCCCCGACATCGAAGAACTGTCCGAGCGCGGCGCCCGCGCCCGCAGCCGCAAGTTCCTGATGAGCTTCATGAACCCGCTCGCCGTGCGCCTGCCGGTGTTTGATCCGGATGATTTTGTCACCGCGACGATGCCGCTCGTGCGGCCGTTCATTTCGGTCTTTGGCGCGCTGATGTTCTTCAGCGTCGTGGGCTATGCGATCTTTCTGGCGCTGTCGCATTGGGACGCGCTGACGCGCAATGTCATCGACCGGGTGCTGTCGGCCCAGAACATCGGAATCATGGTGCTGTGCTATTGCGCGATCAAGGCGGTGCACGAGCTGGGCCATGCCTATATGGTCAAACGCTGGGGCGGGGACGTGCATGAAATCGGGCTGATGTTTCTGGTGTTCATGCCCGTGCCCTATGTCGATGCGTCTGATGCGATGCGCTTTCCCAGCAAATGGCAGCGTGCGATGGTCGGTGCGGCGGGTATCCTGGTCGAAGGTTTTCTGGCCGCTCTTGCGATGATTGTCTGGGTCAACGCCGAAGATGGTCTGGTGCGGGCCTTTGCATTCAACACGATGCTGATCGGCGGCGTCTCCACCCTTCTGTTCAACGGCAATCCGCTGCTCAAGTTCGACGGCTATTACGTCCTGAGCGATATCATCGAGATCCCGAACCTCGCGCAGCGTTCAAAGAATTACATCGGCCATCTGATCAAACGCTATGCGTTCGGGCTGAAACACAGCCAATCGCCCGCAACCGGCCCGGGAGAGCCGGGGTGGTTCGTCTTCTACGGCATCGCTGCTTTCATCTACCGGGTGTTCATCACCTTCGCGATCGTGCTGTTCGTCAGCACCCAGTTCTACTTTCTCGGTGTGATCCTTGCGGTCTGGGCGGTGATCCTGATGTTCGGCTGGCCGATGCTCAAACACATCTGGTTTCTGTTGGCCAACCCCGCGCTGCGGCGCCATCGGGGCCGCGCGTTCGCGGTGACGGGCGGGCTGCTTGCCGCGCTGATCGGGGGGCTGTTCGCGGTGCCGGTGCCACATGCCACCGTGGCCGAGGGGGTGGTGTGGGTGCCCGGTACGCAGATCGTCCATGCCGAAGCGGATGGCGTGGTGCGCGAAACCCTGGTCGAGCCGGGCGCGCAGGTGCAGCCTGGCGCGGCATTGGTGCAGCTTGACGATCCGCTGGTCGTGGCGCGAGCGACCCTGCTGGACGGGTATATAGAGGAGCTGTCGCGCCGCCTGTCGGCTCAGAGCTTTGCGGACCGATCCGCCGCGCGCGTGCTGGCAGAGGAACTGCGCGGGGCGCGTGGGGACCGCGCCGCGACGCAAGAGCGGCTCGACAATCTGGTGGTGCGTGCCGGGGCGCAGGGGGTGCTGATCCTGCCGGTGGCACAGGATCTGGTGGGGCGTTTCGTGCATAAGGGCGACGTGCTCGGCTATGTCACCGACTATCGCGATCCGCTGATCCGGGTGATCGTGGCCGAGGAGCGCAGCGATCTGGTGCGCAGCCAGACGACAAGCCTGTCTCTCCGCTTTGCCTCCACACCGGACCGTGTGCTGCCCGCGCGGATCGAACGCGAAGTGCCCGCCCTGTCAGCGACACTGCCCAGCCTCGCGTTGGCGTCCGAGGGAGGTGGGCGCATAGCACTTGATCCGTCTGCGGCGAACAGGCGTCAGGCGCTGACAAAGCTGATGCATCTGGATGTGCGCCTTGCCCCGGATGTCGCGTATCGCGCGCTGGGTGAACGGGTCTATGTGCGCTTCAGCCATGGGAAAGAACCGGTCGCAGCGCAACTTTACCGTGTAATTCGACAGGTGTTTCTGCGACAATTTGATATCTGATTCGGTTATTGGAGCGCCGCCGTTGACAAGCCTATAAAGTGCTTCTTGAATTCCCGAACCGCTGCTAAGATTTTTTTCTTAACGATTTCCATCATTTCTATCACGTGAAATTATCGAGGTACCAAGATGACACAACTCCTTTTCTACGAAAATGCCGTGCCTGTAAGCTCTGAGCGCCACAAGAAGCTCTCCGTGAAGACCGGTGCGAACTACAAGTTTGCCGAGAAGGTGAACTCGGTTCCGCTGACCGCGATCGAGTTCGGCCAGGCAGCGGTGGAATATCCCATCGTCTTTTCCGGCAATGCGGATGCCGTGATGCCCTGCGCCATTCTGGGTGCGACGGCGACGCGCAACCTGTTCGTTCAGGAAGACGGTACATGGGGCGGCAAATACGTCCCCGCCTTCGTGCGCCGCTATCCTTTCGTCTTCGCGCAGGACGCGGACGCGAAGAACCTGATCCTGCACATCGACGAAGAGTTCGAGGGCTGCAACAAGAGCGGGCGCGGCGAACGTCTGTTCGATTCCGAAGGCGCGCAGACCCAGTACCTCAAGAAC
>JBFFQZ010000286.1:0-4282 GCA_041573235.1 Sulfitobacter sp.
CTTCTGTAAAGTTTTTTCCGATCTTTTCGGCGCCTTGTAAATCCTACGTTTGGCTTGGTTTGTTGGGGACATGGGAACCCATCGAGGATCTGCGGCGCAACAGGGGTTGGCACTGGCAGGGATGCGCGCTAGTTTCCGCGCCAATCGCACCGAGGAGGGTGCGGATAAATGGGAGAATACGAATGACCAGATATTTGAGCGGCGCCGCGGTCTGCGCCCTGAGCTTTGCCTTTGTCACCGAAGCTGCTGCGACCGAATGGAACGTATCCGTCTGGGGCAAACGCCGCGCGTTTACAGAGCACGTCGAAAAGCTGGCTGAGCTGGTGGCCGAAAAGACCAACGGCGAATTCACCATGAACGTCAGCTACGGTGGCCTGTCGAAGAACCGCGAGAACCTTGACGGGATCTCGATCGGCGCGTTCGAGATGGCGCAGTTCTGTGCGGGCTACCACGCGGACAAGAACCGGGTGATCACCGTACTGGAACTGCCGTTCCTTGGCGTCGAGAACCTGGAGCAGGAAGTGGCCGTGTCGCGCGCCGTCTACAGCCACCCCGCTGCCGCCGAAGAGATGGCGCAGTGGAATGCCAAGCTGCTGATGACCTCGCCAATGCCGCAGTACAACCTTGTCGGCACCGGCGAGCCGCGCGACGAACTGGCGGAATTCGAAGGCATGCGCGTGCGCGCCACCGGTGGCATCGGCGAGGCGTTCCAGTCCGTCGGCGCGGTGCCGACTTCGGTGACGTCGAGCGAGGCGTTCCAGGCGATGGAATCCGGTGTCGTCGACACGGTGGCCTTTGCGCAGCACGCGCACCTGAGCTTTGGCACCATCAACGAAGCCGACTGGTGGACCGCGAACCTCAACCCCGGCACGGTGAACTGCCCGGTGGTCGTAAACATCGACGCCTACGAGAGCCTGTCGGACGCGGAGCGTGAAGCGCTTGACAGCTCGGTAGATGAGGCGCTGGATTATTACGTGGCGAACTACGGCGAGCTGCTCAAGCGTTGGGACAGCGTACTCGACGAGAAGGGCGTGCAGAAAGTGATGATCGCGCCCGAGGTGATCGAAGAGTTCCGCATGACCGCCGGTGAGCCGATCCAGAAGCAGTGGATTGCCGACATGGAAGCGCAGGGCTTGCCAGGTCAGGAGCTGTTCGATCTGGTCGTGAAGACGCTTGCAGACGTGAAAAGCGGTAGCTGAGCCAACGGGGCGGGGGTGCACCGGAAGGTGCACCTTACCCCGGCGCGGAACCGGGGCGGACATGCGTTCGCTCTGGCCTTGGGCCGGGATTAAGCCCGACAAGTGGCTGTGATGTCTGGGTAAGGTGCGTGCGTCACGCATAATTTTTCCAACGCAACACTTTGCGGGTTATGTAAAAATTTGGGGGGTCGCACATGCGGCCCCCCAAAAGAATTCATGGGCTGCCGTCCTCTCGATGAGCGCCTCAATGTCCGCGTTTCTGATACGCGCGGGGGCGCCGATCTTCTATATCCTGAGACTTCCTTGCGTTTGCGTGCGACTGATTGCCTGTCGGTTCCTGCCATAGGCGTCCGCGGCCGGGTGGATATCCAGCGACCATGCTTCCCGCGCATCTTGAACAAACGACCGAGGGGCGTTGGCGCCGTTGCTGTTTCAGCGCGGTGGAACGTTCCATCGCGATCCGGGCACACGCCAAATACGTCGGGGATGCCAACCGCGACAGCGTTCGGAACACGTCCGGTCACGTCTTGCCGTGCAGGTCGGCCACACGGCAAGACGTCACGCCCATTCGCTCAGCCGAAAAGGAAGTCCACCTCACTGATCCCGCCGGTTTGGTTTTCCAGAACAACGGAACTGTCATTGTGCTCGATCACGACGTTCCCATCGACCACCGACATCGTGAGGGTTTCATACACCAGACCCGTCTTTGAAAAGTCCAGAACATCCTCGCCTTTCACGAAATCGGTCACCCTGTCGCGTCCCCAGTTCGCGCCGAAAGCGAATGTGTCCCGTCCTGTGCCACCGGTCAGGGTATTGTCGAGCGCGTTGCCGGTCAGCCTGTCGTCATGGGCACTTCCGATCGCGGCCTCGATCAAGGTTCCGATGGCGATTGTCAGGTTCCCGGTTCCCATCGGTGTGATGGTGCTTTGCGCGCCGGGGTTCAGGTTCAGGATGACACCCTGCGCCGCATCAGAGAGATCGAGCACATCGTTCCCGCCGCCGTCCCACAATGTCTGAACCGTACCGTCAAGTGCGCCGAAGCTGTAGGTATTGTCGCCCGGTGCATGATTGGCGTTCGCCCCGTAGAGATACTGCAATGTCGCGATGTCGTATTGCATGAAGGTCTCGGCCTCGGCGCCCCCCATCGTCGGATGCAGCGGGTCGGCCATGATCGTGAACGCGTGGTTCTCGTCGGCTTCCGTCAGCACCGGATGGGTCAGCCCCATGGCATGCCCGATCTCGTGAATGAGAGTCGTATAGTTCTCGGATCCCGGATCGAGCGTTGACGCGGCCAGCCCGTCATCCAGCCAGACGTCGCTCGCGGTCTTGCCGGTCCCGTCATAGGTTGGCCAGTAGGCAAAGCCGCTGGACCCGATATTGGCGAAGCCGAACACCATTTCGGCATCCGCGACTGCGGTCTCGACGAATGTGAGCCCGCAGAACGCCTCGATGCTGTCGAGCGCCGCCCGCGTGTTGGCCTGCTGCACGGCGTCGAAGGCGACGAATCCCTCCCGGTGGATGCTGTCCGCAGGGTAATAATCCGGTGTTGCGGTCGGAAAGGCATAGGTGACCACCGCCCCGGTTCCATAGGCTTCGTTCGCGTTCAGGCGGTACCAGTCTCCTGCCATCAGCGCGGGGATGAAATAGCCTGGATCCGGCTCTGCTTCGGGGGTGGGTGTCGGCTCCGGGGTCGGCTCGGGTGTCGGTTCCGGGGTTGGTTCAGGCTCCGGGGCTGCCAGAACCGAGATATCGACCGTCGCCACCGCCGTGCCGCCCCATCCGTCTCCGACCGTGTAGGAAAAGCGGTCTGCTCCTGAGAACCCGTTCGCCGCGAGATAGCTGAAAGAGCCGTCCGCGGCCATCTGGACACTGCCGCCCAGTTCGCTTGCGCCATCGAAGTTCGTCACACGCAGGATGTCGCCATCGATATCGGTGTCATTCGACAGCACGCTGATCCCGCTGACGAGGGTCTCGCCCGATTGGGCCTCGAAGGCGTCGCCAAACGCCTCCGGCGCGTCATTGACCGCCGTGACGGTCACCGAGACCGAGGCGCTCGAGAGCGCGCCGGTATCGTCCATGATGGTGTATGTGAAGGTATCGCTGCCCCAGATGTCCGCGTCGGGCGTGTAGGTCAGGCTCTGGTCGGCGTTGACCGTGACGGTGCCGCTTGCGGCCTGGTCCGTTCCGGCGATTGTCAGCCCGGCGCCGGTATCGTTGTCGAGGACGCGGATGTTGACCGACTGATCCTCGCTCGTGCTTATCGTGTCGTCCGTGGCGATGGCCGGTGGCGGTGGGGGAGGATCCTGCAGAACGGGCTCCTCGGGCACGGGCATCAGCGACAGGGACTGGTCCGCGAACATCAATATCTCGACATTGCGCAGGATATCGACGTCACCGAAGCTGTCGGTGATCCGCAGATCGTCGCCGGTCCACTCGAGCGCGTATTCAGAGAGGTCGCCAACAAAGGAGACGCGGTCATAGCCGTCGCCGCCGTCGATCAGGTCCGAGCCCGCTCCGCCGAAGAGGCTATCGTCACCCGCCCCGCCGAAGAGGCTGTCGTCGCCTGTTCCGCCATAGAGGCTGTCGTCACCCATTCCGCCCGACAGCCAATCATTGCCTGCATCGCCATCAAGCTCGTTCGCCCCGTCATTGCCGATCAGGATGTTGTCGAGCACGTTGCCCGACCCCGACAGGTTACCGGTTCCTTCGAGCGTGAGGTTTTCGACATTGTCGTCCAGGACGTAGTCCACCGTGGCAAACACGGTGTCATCCCCTGCATTCTTTCTTTCGTCGATACGGACCGTCGGCGAAGAGATCAGGTAGGTGTCATTACCGCGCCCTCCCTTCAGTACCAACAGGCCGCTGTCATCTGATCTTTTGCCGTTGTTATTGCCTGTGCCCATGCGCTGCTCCAAGCCTCCTGTGCTTTTTTCGTTTTTGCTCGTTCGGACTGGCGGCGGGGGAACAGGATGACATGTTACAACAACAGGCTCGCCGTCGACCTATGGGGTGTTCCCAATGGCCGGCAAGTTACGGCGAAACGTTTTTGAAGCCATCTGCAATCGGAATTTCGGCCCAAAATC
>JBFFQZ010000287.1:0-4281 GCA_041573235.1 Sulfitobacter sp.
AAGCAGATTGTTGAAATCATGCGCGACACCGCCAGCACGTTGCCCGATCGCCTGCATTTTCTGACTCTGGACAAATTGTGCCTCCCGCGAGTTCAACTCGGTCGCGTCATGCAGTACGGCGATCAGCGCGGGGCCGCGGTCTTCTTCGATACGGTTCAGCGTGACCTGTACAAAGGTCTCCTTGTCGCCCCGTGTCAGGCGCAGGAATTCGGATTTCTGGATCAGCCGTCCCGCCAAGGTGTCCTCGAGCCAGTCGGTGATCGCACGCCCCAACCCTTCCATCAGGGTCGACAGTGGCGCGCCTTCCATGAGGCCGACGCCGATCATGTTCGACGCGCGCTTGTTGAAGGCCTGCACATCACCGTTCGGTGCAATCTTGATCATCGGTATCGGCATATCCTGAAAGACCTGCCAATCGGGTTGGCCCATCGTTCCACCATGCCCGGCCTCTGGCGGCGGCAGCAGATAGATTGCCTGCCGCCCGGCGCCGGCATCCGTCTGCGCGATCAGTGCCGGGCGGTTGCCCGATGTCGTCGCCACCTGCATCACCGTGCCCGGCACCAGCAATTGCTCCGTAAAAAGGGCATCGAGTGTTTTGCACCGCGCTCCGACAAACTGACGGGCGGCATGGTTCATCGACAGGATCGCGCCACTGCGCCCGACCATCACCATCGGCAAAATGCGGTTATCGCTGGGCAGTTGTCCCGCCTGCTGGCTGTTCTGCGGCTCCACCCGCCAGGCGAAACCGTCGGGCCCGATGCCATGCACCGCAAGGATCAGCTGTCCACTATTCGTCACGATTTCTTCGCGCGCCGACCCTGCGCCTTCGGCCCTTGATTGCAGACGAAAAAGGATTGGACCCGGGTTGGCAATGCGGTCCGCCAAGAGGCTGGCCAGTGTCCCGCCGACGGCATCGCCGAACGTATTCCTGGCGGCCGCATTGACCGATTTCACCTGCCCATCGCCGGTCGTGATGAGCGTCGGCGCGCTGTCATTGGCAATGAATTGCCCGATGGATTGATGGGTCTGGACCTGAACGACTTTTTGGGTGCCACGCAGGAAGAAAAGGATGATCACCAGCCCCAGAAGGCTCAGCGAAACGGCAAATGCCGCCTGCTGTACAAGACCGCCCTGCCCGACAGTTCCCAAAACCCCGGCGGCAAAGGCGCCGACGCAAAGCACCGCAAGGCGCGCAGGACTGACGAAAGTCAATCTCTGCGTTAGCGTGCTGCCCGCGAACTGCGGCATAAAACCCCTCCGCCAATGTACGATTCGTGAAACCCCACCATTCGCTGTAAGGGTTAACCTGCGATTAATCGGCGCGGAAATAGTCACATCTTCCCGCATTGGTAGAGTGGCGCGTTTACGACCGCAGCGTCAAGTGCGCTGAGAAAAAGCCGTCCCCCGCGTCGCTTATCGCGAAGCTGTGCTGCGCCGTGCAGTGCCAATCGGGATGGCTCGCCAAGAACGCATCGATGCGTTCTTCGTTCTCGGATCTCAGGACCGAGCATGTGGCATAGGCCAGCACGCCATCCGGCGCGGTCAGTGTCGCTGCGGCGTCAAGGATACTGTCCTGCATCGCCGCAAGCTCGACAAGCCGCTGCGGGGTCAGGCGCCATTTCGCCTCCGGCGCGCGGCGCCACGATCCACTGCCCGAGCAGGGCGCATCGACCAGAACCAGCCCGAAAGGCGCGTGCTCTGTCAACGCATCCGTGGAAAGTTGAGCGATCTCGACCCCGGCACGCGCGGCGCGCGGCGCGATGTCGGCCATCCGCTCGGGCGCGATGTCATGGGCAAAAATTTCGCCGCCCCGCGCCGCCAGCGCAAGTGCCTTGCCACCGCCCCCGGCGCAGTAATCCAGCACGCGCGCGGCCAACGGCAACGCGTCGACCACGGCCTGGCTGCTTGCATCCTGAAGCTCGACGATACCGTCCTGATAGGCCGCGGCGTTGCGGATCCGGCGGCTGCCGTCGGTGACGGTCAGCGCGAACGGGCTGAGCGGGTTGGGTTCTGCGGCGACACCGCTGTCGGCCAGCATCGCGCGCGCCTCCGGCACGGTCGCCTTTTGCCTGTTTACCCTGAGCGTCACGGGCGCGCGGCGTTGAAGCGCAAGCGCCGCCGTCTCGGCCTCGGCACCCAGCGACACCTCGAACGGGGCGATCAGCCAATCGGGCAGGTTCCAGCGCGTCGCACGGTCGGTGGCGGGCGTCGGCGCATCCAGTTCATGTGCCATCAGGGGTTCTGGCGCATGTCCCTCTCCGGTGAAAAGGGATTCAGGATCAATCCCTTGCAGCCGAAGAACGCCGATCATCAGACCCCGCCCCGTCTCTGCACCGCCAAGATGCGCGGCACTGCGGCGGGCACGCAGCACGTCAAAGACATGGTCGCGGGTCGCGGCGCGGTCCTTGGAGCCGGCAAAGCGGTTGCTTCGTCCCCAGCGGGTCATCACCTGCTCGGCGGGCAGCCCGTCACCGACCTGATCGAGGATTTCGATGGCCGCTGCCACCCGTGCGCCGGGTGTCATCAACCGATCCTGTAGTTCGGCGATTCGCGGGTGATCTGCACGTCGTGCACGTGGCTTTCCTGCAAACCCGCGCCGGTGATCTTGACGAAATTGCAGTTGGTGCGCATCTCGTCGACCGTCGCACAGCCGGTATAACCCATCGCGGCACGCAGCCCGCCGACCATCTGGTGGATCACCGCCGCTGCGCTACCCTTGTAGGCGACTTGCCCCTCGATGCCTTCGGGCACCAGCTTGTCGGATGCCGCGTCCTTCTGAAAATAGCGATCCGCCGATCCGCTAGCCATCGCCCCCAACGAGCCCATGCCGCGATAGCTTTTAAAGCTTCGGCCCTGGTACAGGATCACTTCTCCCGGGGATTCATCGGTGCCGGCGATCATCGAGCCGACCATGGCACAGGAGGCGCCGGCCGCAATCGCCTTGGCGAAATCGCCGGAGAACTTGATGCCGCCGTCAGCGATGACAGGCGTATCACCCGCGGCACTGGCGCAGTCCATGATCGCCGTGAGCTGCGGTACGCCGACCCCCGCGACCATCCGCGTCGTACAGATAGAGCCGGGGCCGATGCCCACCTTGATTGCGTCCGCACCAGCGTCGATCAGCGCACGGGTGGCCTCGGCGGTGGCCACGTTGCCCGCCACCACCTGCACCTCGTTGCTGAGCTTCTTGGCCCTTTCCACGGCGCGCGCCACCCCTTCGGAGTGACCATGCGCCGTGTCGATCACGATCATGTCCGCCCCCGCATCCACCAGCGCCTGTGACCGTTCAAAGCCCGCATCGCCAACGGTCGTTGCGGCGGCGACGCGCAGACGGCCAAGGCTGTCCTTGCAGGCGGTCGGGTTCAGGACCGCCTGTTCGGTGTCCTTCAGCGTCAGCAGGCCGGTCAGCTTGCCCTGCCCGTCGGTCACCAAGAGCTTTTCGATCCGCCGCGCCTTCATCAGGCTGATCGCCTCGTCGCGGTCCGCCGGTTCGTGCAGGATGGCGAGGTTGTCGGTCGTCATCATCAGATGCACCGGGGTCGCGTCATCATCGGCGAAACGCATGTCGCGGTTGGTCACGATGCCAACGACGCGGCCCGTTTCATCGACCACCGGAAAGCCGGTCACGTTATAGCGCGCCTGCAGCGCCTTGGCGTCCAGCAGGGTCTGGTTGGCCTTCAGGGTGATCGGGTTGTAGACGATCCCGCTCTCGAACCGCTTGACCCGGCGAACCTCGCGGGCCTGCTCTTCGATGGTCAGGTTACGGTGCACGACCCCCATGCCGCCGGCCTGAGCCATGGCGATGGCCATCCGGCCTTCGGTCACGGTGTCCATCGCGGAACTGAGCAACGGGATGTTCAGCGCGATCGCTTTCGTCACGCGTGTACGTGTATCTGCGGTGGATGGCAGGACCGAGGATGCGCCGGGAACCAGCAATACATCGTCGAACGTCAAAGCCTCACGAATCTCCATAGCAACCTCCAAGGGGAATGGCATCATTTGGCGGTTTGCTATTTCACGGATGAACCGGATTGGAAAGGCCTCTTGACAGCGAAGTCTTGCATTCCTGCGCACCTTGACCAAAGCTGCGCGAAAAGGGGGGTTGCATATGGCACGGCACGGCTACGAGGGCGGCAGGCTGGATCTGCCGTTCGTGGGGATCTCGACCTTCGGCAAACGGCCCCATGAGCCGGACTGGAGCAAGCTGGACGCCGATGTGGCGATCCTGGGCGCGCCTTTCGACGCGGGGACACAATGGCGGGCGGGCGCGCGGTTCGGGCC
>JBFFQZ010000288.1:0-4252 GCA_041573235.1 Sulfitobacter sp.
AGCCCCTCGATGTCAAACGCCGCGCGTGAGACGAAATGTTTAAGCTTTTCAACCGCCTGCGCGGGGCAGATCATGCCCCCGGAACAGCGCCGCACGGCGTCTCCGGGTTCGCGAATGGCATCGCTTCCACACTCGGGGCAAGTTTCGGGAAATTTGAACGGCTGCGCATCGGCCGGGCGTTTGGACAGATCCACATCCGCCACTTTCGGAATCACGTCGCCAGCGCGATAGACCTGCACCCAATCGCCCACGCGGATATCCTTGCCACCGCGAATCTGTTCGCCCTTGCTGTCGTAGCCGCGGATGTAATCCTCGTTGTGCAGCGTCGCGTTCGAGACGACAACACCGCCGACGGTCACCGGTTTCAGCCGCGCCACCGGACTGAGCGCGCCGGTACGCCCGACCTGGATGTCGATGCCCTCAAGACGGGTCCAGGCAAGCTCGGCAGGGAATTTATGCGCAATCGCCCATCGGGGGGTCGTGGACCGGAACCCAAGACGCCCCTGCAACGCAAGGCTGTCAACCTTGTAGACCACACCGTCGATGTCATACCCCAGCATCGCCCGCTGTTCCTCGATATCGGCGTAATGGGCGATCATTTCGGCCGGTCCGGTACAGAGCCGGGTCAGCGGATTGGTGGCAAATCCGTACGCGGCGAGCCGTTCGATCGCGCCCATCTGGGTGTCTGACAGCGGGGCCGAGATGCTGCCCCAGGCATAGGCAAAAAAGCGCAGGGGCCGCGCGCGCGTGATCTCCGCATCAAGCTGGCGTAACGAGCCCGCAGCCGCATTGCGCGGGTTGGCGAAGGTCTTGCCCCCCCGGGCGGCCTGACGCGCGTTGAGAGCATCGAAGTCCGCGTGGCTCATGTAGACCTCGCCGCGCACCTCAAGAACATCGGGCGCATCCGTGAGCTTGTGTGGAATGTCGTCAATGGTGCGGGCATTTGCGGTCACATTTTCGCCCACGGCGCCATCGCCGCGTGTCGCTGCCTGCATGAGCACGCCAGCCTCATAGCGCAAAGACAGGGATAGCCCGTCGATCTTGGGCTCGGCCGTATAGGTCAGATCGGCATCCCCACCGAGGCCAAGGTATTTCCGGATGCCCGCGTCGAATTCGACAACATCCGCATCGCTGAAGGCATTGGCGAGCGACAGCATCGGTATGCTGTGGGCGATCTTGCCAAAACCCGAGGCGGGGGCGGCCCCCACCTGTTCGGTGGGGCTGTCCGCACGTTTGAGATGGGGAAACCGCGCCTCGATGGCGGCATTACGCCGCTTCATCGCGTCATAGTCAGCGTCCGATATCCTGGGCGCGTCCTTGGCGAAATACGCGGTATTTGCGTCGGCAATCAGCGCCCCGAGCCGCGCAAGCTCATCCCGCGCTTGCGCCTCGGTCAGGTTTTCCAATTCAATATCAGAAGTTTCAGTCCCAGAAATCACGAAGACCCGCCCTTTGGATTGCCGCCTACCTGCTTTTAGATAGGCTGCGACCAATGGCAGGTCTAGCGCATTTCATCCTGTTTCAGGCGCTGGCGGCAATCTCCATATGGGCAGGCTCCGGATCGCGCAGCACATAGCCACGGCCCCACACCGTTTCGATGTAGTTGTTGCCGCCGGTGGCATTGCTGAGTTTCTTGCGAAGCTTGCAGATAAAGACGTCAATGATCTTGAGCTCAGGTTCATCCATGCCGCCATATAGATGGTTGAGGAACATCTCCTTGGTGAGCGTCGTGCCCTTGCGCAGGCTCAGAAGCTCCAGCATCTGGTATTCCTTGCCGGTCAGATGCACCGACTTGTTGTCGACGTTGACCGTTTTGGCATCCAGGTTGACCGATATGAGACCCGTTTCGATAACCGATTGCGAATGCCCCTTGGAGCGGCGGATGATCGCGTGGATCCGCGCAACCAACTCTTCGCGGTGGAAGGGTTTGGTCAGGTAGTCATCGGCGCCAAAGCCGAACCCCTTGATCTTGTTTTCGGTATCATCTGCGCCCGACAAGATCAGGATCGGCGTTTCGATCCGGCTGAGCCGCAGTTGGCGCAGCACCTCGTGACCATTCATGTCAGGCAAATCCAGATCAAGCAGGATGATGTCGTAGTCATAAAGCTTGGCAAGATCGATCCCCTCTTCTCCCAGATCCGTCGCATAGACGTTGAGGTTGGCATGGGTCAGCATCAATTCGATGCTTTTTGACGTCGTCAAATCGTCTTCAACAAGCAGCACGCGCATTTTTAGGTCATCTCCAACGGTAGGGGTCACTTCAATGTCTTAATCGTGAACAAAAAAGGTTAACTACCCGTAAATGTCAGTAACCCTAATATAATAACAACTTAAAGTTGTCTATATTTTTGAGCCATTGTTGTCTTTAATGCAGCTTCGCCGTGGGTCGACACCGCGCGCACCCATTCGATGAATTCATCATCGCTTATATTGTAGCGGGAAAGGGCATCATCCTTGCTGATCAACCCATAGACCACGCCGCGCACCACGGCGGCCTTGCGTGAGGCGACCCAGCGCCGCGTGTCAGCGGACGGCAGATCCGCCTGGGTCATCACCGTGCCGTCGGCGAGGGTAACGGCCCGTGGACCATCAACTTTCTTGAGATACATAACACACCACTGACTTGCCTTTGACCCAGACCATGACGTAACGGGCTTAAAGACAGGTGAAGCGCCCCCCTTGTGAGTAGTTCCGATTTTCATATATTCCGCGTTAAACCCAACACCGAAAGGCAGGCCCATGGCCCTTGATGATACTCCACCGCTGAACTCGCTTGGATTTGCGAAGGCACCGGGCGACACCCGCGTGGTGGTTGCGATGTCGGGTGGCGTGGACAGTTCGGTCGTGGCAGCGATGCTGGCCGAGGAGGGCTACGACGTGATCGGAGTCACCCTCCAGTTGTACGATCACGGTGCGGCCCTGGCTAAAAAGGGCGCCTGCTGCGCGGGAATCGACATTCACGATGCCCGGCGCGTGGCCGAAGACATGGGATTCCCGCACTACGTTCTGGATTATGAAAACGTGTTCAAGGATGCGGTGATCGACGAATTCGCCGACAGCTATCTCGGCGGAGCCACGCCGGTGCCCTGCATTCGCTGCAACGAGCGGGTGAAATTCAAGGATCTCCTGGAAACCGCGCGGGATCTTGAGGCGGATTGCATGGCGACGGGCCACTACATCCAGCGCAAGCCGGGCGCACAGGGCCCAGAGCTGCACGCCGCCGCCGACGCGAACCGCGATCAAAGCTATTTTCTGTTCTCGACCACACCCGAGCAGCTGGAATACCTGCGCTTTCCGCTGGGCCATCTACCGTCCAAGGACGCGACCCGCGCGCTGGCGGAAAAATACGGTCTGCGCGTGGCCAACAAGCCCGACAGCCAGGACATCTGTTTCGTGCCCGACGGTGATTACGCATCCGTCATCCGCAAGCTGCGGCCCGAGGCGGCGGCGCCCGGCAACATCGTCGATGTGCAGGGCACCGTTCTGGCGCAGCATGACGGCGTGATCAACTATACCATCGGTCAGCGGCGCGGCCTTGGCATCGGCGGCCTGAGCGATCCGCTCTATGTCGTACGGCTCGACGCCGAGCGCAGGGAAGTCGTCGTCGGACCCAAGCACATGCTGGCCACCCGCACCATCCCGGTGAAAGAGATCAACTGGCTGGGCGATGCGCCGTTTGCGTCGCAAGAAGAATGGCACGTAAGCGTGCGCGTGCGCTCGACCCGCCCTCCGGCGGAGGCGATCCTGAGGCCGCTCACCGAGACGACGGCAGAGGTGGAGCTTCTGGCGCCGGAAGAAGGCGTGAGCCCCGGACAGGCCTGTGTGTTCTATGACCCCGACAGTTCGCGGATCTACGGGGGTGGCTGGATCCACCGGAGCTGACCATACGGCGCCGTGCGGAGCGCCCATCCTATGCGCCAATCCCGGACAGAACCGCCCGTGCGGCGCGCAGGCCCGGCGCCTCGCCACCCTGCCCCAGACGCTGCATGGTCAGCGCCATGGCCGCCCTCTGCGCATCCGGGGCGTCGAGCACCGCCAGCAGCGCATGGGCGATCGGATCCGGCTGACAGGCCTTTCCGATAAATTCGGGCACCGCGCGCGTATCCGACACGAGGTTGACCAGCGTCACCGTGTCGATCCTGACCATCCGCCCGATGATCTGACGGCTGAGCCAGCTCATGTCGTAGGCGATGACCATGGGCGTATTTGCCGCCGCAAGCTCAAGCGATACGGTCCCAGACGCCGCAAGCGC
>JBFFQZ010000289.1:0-4173 GCA_041573235.1 Sulfitobacter sp.
AGCGTATCGGCCAAACCGCAGGCGGCGCGCCCCCACCCGCCCCCCACACAGCACCCTTCCGCGCTGCGTCCCGCCGCCCCGAAAAAGCGGGACAGACCGGCGCCGTCACGCTCACGGCCAAAAGTGGACCTATTCATCGTCACCTACTGGCCCTATTTATTAACTACATTTGCCCGTCTTATATGGTATCCTCGGGAAACTGCGCCACTGATTTCCCCATAACGCTCATTTGAAAGGTCGCCATCATGGACGGTACATTCAACGAAAATGACATCTCCCACATCGTCGAGGCGGATCGCGCCCATGTCTGGCATCACCTGAGCCAGCACAAACCCTATGAAACAACGGACCCGCGCATCATCGTCGAGGGCAAGGGCCTGCGCGTCTGGGATCAGCACGGCAAGGAACACATCGACGCGGTCGCCGGTGGCGTCTGGACTGTCAACGTCGGCTACGGCCGCGAATCGATTGCCAATGCCGTGCGCGACCAACTGGTGAAGCTGAACTTCTTCGGTGGCACAGCGGGCTCCATTCCCGGATCGATCTTTTCGGAAATGCTGATCGACAAGATGCCCGGCATGAGCCGCGTCTACTATGCCTCGTCCGGCTCCGAGGCGAACGAGAAGGGCTTCAAGATCGTCCGCCAGATCGCCCACAAACGGTATGGCGGCATCAAGAACAAGATCCTGTACCGCGACCGCGATTACCACGGCGGCACCATCGGCACGATGGCCGCCGGCGGCCAGGAGGAACGCAACGCACAGTACGGCCCCTTCCCCGACGGCTTCGTCCGGGTGCCGCACTGCCTTGAATACCGCAAGCATGAACAGGACGGCGCGCCCGATGAAAACTATGGCGTCTGGGCCGCCAACCAGATCGAGGAAGTGATCCTGCGCGAGGGCCCCGAAACCGTCGGCGCCCTGTGTCTTGAGCCTGTAACCGCAGGCGGCGGGGTGATCACGCCACCCGACGGCTATTGGGAGCGCATCCGCGAGATCTGCGACCAGTACGACATCCTGCTGCACATCGACGAAGTGGTCTGCGGACTGGGCCGCACCGGCACATGGTTTGGCTACCAGCACTACGGCATCAAGCCCGACATGGTCACAATGGCAAAGGGCGTGGCCTCGGGCTATGCCGCGATCTCGTGCCTTGTCACCACCGAAGCGGTGTTCGACATGTTCAAGGACGACGCGAGCGATCACCTGAACTACTTCCGCGACATCTCGACCTTTGGCGGCTGCACGGCGGGTCCTGCGGCAGCGATCGAAAACATGAAGATCATCGAACGCGAGAACCTGCTGCAGAACACGATCGACATGGGCGCCTACATGCTGGACCAGCTGGGTGCGCTTCAGGACAAACACGCCGTCATCGGTCAGGTCCGCGGCAAAGGTCTGTTTCTCGGCGCCGAACTGGTCGAGGATCGCGACAGCAAGGCCCCTGTGCACGAAAAGATCGTGGGTCAGGTGGTGGCCGACTGCATGCAGCAGGGCGTCATCATCGGCGCGACCAACCGCTCGGTGCCGGGCAAGAACAACACCCTGTGCTTCTCGCCCGCGCTGATTGCCACACGCGACGACATCGACCAGATCGTCAACGCTCTGGACGGGGCGCTTGGTCGCGTCTTCGCCTGACGCGATCACAGCTTCATCACGTCAATCGGCCCCGCATCCGCGTGCGGGGCCTTTTTTGTGCAGCCTCAGCACCTGAATTGCTCCGGCGTATGAGCGAAGTTTCGCCACCGGTTCAGGCAGCATGGAACCAATCCGCGATGCATCTGTTAAACTTGTACAACAAGGAGATTTCTCATGAAGAAACTATTAATGATTATCCCGCTCATCGCTGTCGTGGCAGCGTGTGACACACCGAACCAGAGTGCGCTGACCGGTGCCGCGCTTGGCGCCGCGGCTGGCGCGGCCGTGTCCGGCAAGGATGATAAAATCGTGGGCGCGCTGATTGGCGGCGCTGCGGGTGCTGCGGCAGGCAACTACATCGGCCGCACGCAAAGCGGTCAATGTGTCTATGAAAACAGCCAGGGCCAACGCTATACCGCTGCCTGCCCCTGATCGGGCGGCCCCCACCTGACGATCCAGAATGGCTCCAACCTCCAGGTTGGGGCCATTTTTTTAGCCACCCTCCAAACTCACCTCTCGGCATCTCGCGGGACAGGCTATGGCACTGCGGCTTTCAGACTTGTAAATCTGAGCTTAATGAAACCTAAAGTCTCATTTATTTCTTGATATGAATCGCGGATCTGGTATTATGAATAATTACTCTCGATCCATTTCGCGCATCAATAGGTCCAGATTGCGGCCTGATTAAGTCCAGTACACAGGATACGCATGGCCCTGCCTGTAGAGACATTCTTTTTGCGCCCCGACGCGCAAGGCACGCTGCAGGCGCAGATCCAGCAGATGATTGCCCAAGGCATCCTGTCCGGGCGCTTCCAGCAGGGAGAGAAACTGCCCTCGACGCGCAAGCTTGCCTGCCATCTGGGTGTGAGCCGGATCACGGTGACCATCGCCTATACCGAACTTTTGGCAAATGACTATCTGACCTCGAAGGGGCGGTCGGGTTACTACGTGTCCGACAACGCGCCAAGCCCGCCTTCATTCACCCCCACGCCCGATGCCACGGATGCGGTGGACTGGACACGTGCGATAGGACAGCGATTCAGTGGCGGCGTCACCCCGACCAAACCCCAGGACTGGTCAAACTACCGCTATCCATTCGTCTACGGACAGGCGGACAGGTCCCTGTTCGACCATGCGAACTGGCGGCTCTGCGCGCTTCAGGCGCTGGGTCAGCGCGACTTTACCTCCATGACAACCGACTACTACGATCAGGACGATCCGGATCTGATCGAATTCATCGCCCGCCACACGCTGCCGCGACGTGGCATTACCGCAGCGCCCGAGCAGATCCTGATCACCCTCGGTGCCCAGAACGCCCTTTGGCTGACTGCGCAAGTGCTGCTGACCCAGCGCCGTCGGGCCGCCCTCGAAGACCCCTGCTATCACGCGCTACGCGACATCCTGATCCAGTCGCGCTGCCACGTCACGCCTGTGCGCGTGGACCGCGACGGCCTCCCCCCCGAGGCGATCCCGCATGACACGGACGTCATCTTTACGACACCCAGCCACCAGTGCCCGACCAATGCCACCATGCCGCTGGGCCGTAGGCGCGCCTTGCTGGACCGCGCGCGCGAGATCGACGCGCTCATCGTCGAGGACGACTACGAGTTCGAGACATCCTTTCTCCGCCAACCCTCTCCGGCGCTTAAATCCCTCGATGCCGACGGGCGCGTGATCTACGTGGGCAGCTTTTCCAAGTCGCTGTTTCCGGGCCTGCGCCTTGGCTACCTCGTCGGATCCGAGCCGTTCAACCGCGAGGCCCGCGCCCTGCGCGCGTCGGTGCTGCGGCATCCGCCGGGCCACATTCAGCGCACCGCATCCTACTTTCTATCGCTTGGGCATTACGACGCCTTGGTGCGGCGCATGGGCAGCGCGCTGCACGAACGGCGCGCCGCGATGGAGGATTCGATCGCCCGGTACGGGCTGCGCGTTGCCGGTCAGGGCGCGCATGGAGGATCGTCTTTCTGGATGCGCGCGCCCGAAGGGATCGACACCAAACGGCTTGCCGAGCGCCTTCGCGCCCGCAGCGTCCTTATCGAACCCGGCCACTCGTTTTTTGGCGGCGAAGACCAGCCGTCGAACTTCTACCGCCTCGGCTATTCGTCGATCCCCGCCAACCGCATCGCCGACGGCCTGAAAGAGCTGGCCACCGAGATCGCCATCATGTCACCCGCTGGACATATTCCAGCGTGACAACTGGACCTAACTCTTCCACCGGGGCAGGTTTATGGTCCGCCAAAGCCAGATTCGATTTCCACACACATCAAGGAACCCCGCCATGAAGATGACCACCGAAGAAGCCTTCGTCAAAACGCTGCAGCGCCACGGCATCCAGCATGCTTTTGGCATCATCGGGTCGGCCATGATGCCGATCTCCGACATCTTCCCTAAGGCGGGTATCAAGTTCTGGGACTGCGCCCATGAAGGGTCCGCCGGCATGATGTCGGACGGCTACACCCGCTCGACCGGCAAAATGTCGATGATGATCGCTCAGAACGGCCCCGGCATCACCAACTTCGTGACCGCCGTGAAAACC
>JBFFQZ010000290.1:0-4148 GCA_041573235.1 Sulfitobacter sp.
CACAACTTGCGGCTGGCCGCCCGCGCCGTGCGGCAGAGGCGCACGCGATGGATCTGCTGACGCGGGTGGGGATCGAGGCGCGCGCCGCGCACCGTCCCGCGGCGTTGTCCGGGGGCGAACAGCAGCGTGTCGCCTTTTGCCGCGCGCTGGCCAATGCGCCGCGCCTGCTGTTGGCGGATGAGCCGACGGGAAACCTTGATCCCGGCACGTCCGATACTGTGTTCGCGACCCTCATGGACCTGGTGCGCAGCACCGGCCTGTCTGCGGTGATCGCGACCCACAACCTTGATCTGGCCGCGCGGATGGACCGTCAGATCAAGCTGGATCAGGGACGAATTGAGGCGCAAACTCTCTAACCTTTTCGAGACTTTTGCATGGATTGTTCGCAATCAAGACACATTCGACTGCTAGCAAACGCGCAAAGAAGTCAAATGACAGGTCGTCTCTATGTCTCCTCTATTGGTGATGATTCTCGCCTCGGTTGCCCCCTTGCTGGTCGGCTTCATCGGCATCAAAGACGATGAAACCGACAGCGACGCGGAGGAGGATGCATCGTCGCGGGACGACGCCGACGATCCGGTCCAGATCATGGATGTTGCCAGCTTTCTCGAAAGTGCGCGAAGTACTGAGGACAACAGCGGCCCGGTTGACGGCAGCCGTGGCACCGATGCGGATGCGGTGTTCGCGGGTGATGATGGTGTCGCCAACTTCCACGACGCATCCGGTGGCAGCGATACGCTGACCGGGGGCGATCTGGGTGATACGTTGATTGGCGGCGATGGCGCCGACACGATTTCCGGGGGGGCGGGCGACGATGCGCTGTTTGGCGGCTTCAGTGATCAAAGCCGCGCGGATGACGATGATGCGGATCTGCTGGATGGCGGCGCGGGCGACGATGCGCTGTTCCTTGGTGACGGCGACACGGCCAGCGGCGGAGCGGGGCAGGATGCCTTTGCGACCGTCTTTGATGCGACGGATACTTTGACCATCACCGATTTCGACCCTGCCGAAGACGCTTTGGCCATCGAAACCGAAGACCCCGACACGGCATCCGTCACAGAGCAGGTTGTCGAGGAAGGCGGGCTGAGCGTGACCCTGTCGACCGGGCTCGTCATCCGGCTGGAGGGGGTGACCGAGCCATTGGCGGACGGAACGCTGCAATTTGTACGGCTCATCCCGACGCCTGAGACGACCTGAGACGCACGGGCCCCTTGACCGGGCGGGCAAGCTTTGTTCTGACGGGGTAAAGACCGGGGGACGTATGCCGCAAATATCACTCGATGAGATCGAACAGACCGTGCGCCGGGCGCTTGCCGCCCATGGCGCCGAAGGTTTCGCCGCAGCCGAAGTGGCGCGCGCCGTGCGCAAGGCCGAGAGCGTCGGAAACAAGATCTGCGGGCTTTACTATGTCGAAAGCTATTGCCAGCAACTGCGGTCGGGGCGTGTGTCGGGCGATGTGACGCCGCAGGTCACTACGCCGCGTCCGGGGGCGGTGGTGGCTGATGCGGGCTTTGGCTTTGCCCAGCCCGCTTTTTCCTATGGGCTGCCCGTGGCACTGGACGCGGCGCGCCAAAACGGGGTGGCGTCCCTGGCGGTGGCGCATGCGCATACCTGCACCGCGCTTGGCTATTTCACCGAACAGATTGCGCTGGCAGGGATGATCGGCATCGGATTCACCAATGCCTCGCCTATCGTCGCCGCGCCGGGGGGCAAGACGCGGGCCATCGGCACCAACCCCATCGCCTTTTCCGTGCCCGACGGTCACGGTGGGCTGGCGATGCAGTTCGACCAATCCACGACCACTGTGGCGCTGGGCAAGATCACCATGGCGCGCGCGGCCGGTGAAACGATCCCCGAAGGCTGGGCGCTGGATGCGGATGGCAGGCCGACCACGGATCCCGAAGAGGCGCTCAAAGGGTCGTTGGTATCGACAGGCGGTCCCAAGGGATGGGGCTTTGGCCTGATGGCCGAGGTGCTGGCCGCCGCGATGACGGGGTCGGTGCTGTCGCGGGATGTCAAACCGCTCAAGGCTCCGACGGGCGCGCCACATGATCTGGGGCAGTATTATCTGCTGATTGATCCGACGGTGAGCTCTGATTTCGGGAGCAAGATGACCGCGCTGGCCGAGCATGTCGCGCAGGACCCGGGCGCGCGGATGCCGGGGCAGGGCAAGGTCGCGATGGATCCCGTGGATGTGTCGGAAGACACGTGGCGCCTGATCTCGGAACTCGCCGACGGTTGAAGGGAAGACGAATTTTTTCAAAAAATTCGGACCGGAATTTTTGAAAAATTCCGATGCACGTCACTTGTGTTGTGTCAGCCAGACCCCGATTACCATCATCGCGACACCGCCTGCCCGGCTCAATGAGATCGGCGAGACCTGTGCGCCGAACAGCCCGAACTGATCGATGGCCGCCGCCGAAATCAGCTGTCCGAGCAGCACGAAGAATATAGCGTTCCCGATCCCGAAATGCGGTGCGATGAACGTGATGCTGAGCACGTAGAACGCGACGAGCAACCCCGCCAGAAACAGATGCTTGGGCGTGCCCGCGAAACGCGCAAAGGCCTGCGGCCCCGTCACCAGCGCCACCACCAGTGACGCGCCAAACGCAATCACGAACAGCACCGTTGCCGCCGCGGCAGGCGATCCGATCCGCACCCCCAGTGCGGCATTCAGCGCCGCCAGTACCGGAATGCCGATCCCCGCCAGTGTCATGATCAGTGCGTAATGTGCCATGGGCCCTCTCACGTGCAAATGGTATCCAGCGCCACCCCGTCCCAGGGCAGGCCGACGTCATGGACCCGGCTGTCCGGCAGGGGGGCTACGGGCATCACCTGCCGCACCAGCGCGTGCAGCCGTTTCGTCCGCGCTCCCTGCGGCTGCAAGGCGCGGCAACAGACGAACTCCTCGACGATGCTGCCCTGCTGCTCGAAGCCGAAATCCAGAAAATTCTGCGTGCCGATCTCGAACAGATAGGGATCGCCGCCGGGGTTATGCTCTGACGCGGCGCGCAGCGGGGAATAGCCGGTCACCGCGCGGTTCTGCCACTGCCACACATGGGTCAGTTCATGGCTCAGCAGCATCGCCTCCACCAGCCCGATGCGGTCCGGGTAGTGCGGCAGGTAATCGTCAAGGTACCAGTCCTTGTCGAACAGCACACGGTTATAAAGCGCCACCGCTGCGGGTTTGCTGGTCACCACCGTCTCCTCGGGTGGATGCGGCGGAAAGATCTGTTCGCGGCACGTCGTGCGCGGGCGCGGTTTGCGCTGAAACGTGACCGCCCGCGTCGGCGCGCCGTCAAGCAGCCGCACCGCCGCGAACTCTATTGTGTCGCCGTGGATTACCTGCGCAAAGGCGCGTTCGCTGTCCGTCAGCGGACGCCCGCAGGCGGTGAGAAACAGCAAGATCACAAGGGCAAGGCGCATTCCGGCATTAGGGCGCAGGGCAGGGGCGCGTGCAAGCTCTTTCGGCCCGCGCCAAAGTTTGATCCAGATCACGGCAACCCCTGGCCCGGACGGTAAAATCGAAAGCACTCAGTCAGGAGAAACCCCGTGATCAAACCAGCCCAAGTCATCGTCGCCCTATGGGCACTCGCCGGGACCGCGGGCGCGCAGGGGGCCGGAATGGGCCCTGAAATCTATGCGCATTACTGTGCGACCTGCCATGGGATCGAACATACGGGCAAGGGGCCGATGGCACCCGCCCTGCTGGTCCGCCCCTCTGATCTGACGACCCTGTCGGCGCGCAACGGAGGCGTGTTTCCCACCCTGCGCGTGGTCAGGCGCATCGACGGACGCGATCCGCTGGTCAGCCATGGGTCCGACATGCCGATTTATGGCGATTTTTTCGAGGGCGAAGACACGCCGCTGAAAACCCCCGCCGGTCAGCCGATCCTGACGAGCCGCCCGATCGTGGAGTTGGTGGAGTATCTTCAGGGTGTGCAGAAATAAGACTGCCTGGATCTGGAGCACCGTGCCCCGCAAAACGTGCGTCCGGCGGCACGCCGGACAGCCCCCGACCGCCCCCATGGGCGGGGGGCTTCTTCCCCACCCGCGGTCGGGGGCTGCCCGTATTTCTCTGTCTCGTCCGGTTTCGATTTGGATGCTGGGTTGGGTAGGGATTTTAGTTCTGGTTCAGCCTCAATCGC
>JBFFQZ010000291.1:0-4145 GCA_041573235.1 Sulfitobacter sp.
GGGCCGGGATCAGCCGCCGCGCAGGTTTGTGCGGCGCCGTTGAAAACGGTCGTTTCCTGCGCATCGTGACGACAGGCGCGGGCGCGCCCGATGCATGGGTCTCCGAAGCCCGGCGATCCTGCAACCTCATCACGAAAGGCTGCGCACGCTTGTTTTGACCCTTCGTTTCAATCAAGCTATAGCAGGTGCCAGATAAACAGCCGTTTCAAGGAGCTGTCGCAAGTGTTTCGATTCATTCTGTCTTTTTTTGGCGGCATCTTTACCACCCTGACGATGTCCATCGGCATGGTCGCGCTGACCATTGGTGCGGTGTTCTGGATGTATGGGCGCGATCTGCCGAGCCACGAATCCCTTGCGCAGTATACGCCTCCCACGATCAGCCGGATCTATTCCGGGCAGGGCAAGCTGATCGATGAATTCGCGACCGAGCGGCGGTTGTTCGCGCCCGCAGACACGATCCCCGACCTGGTGAAGCAGGCGTTCATCTCGGCCGAGGACAAGAATTTCTACGAACACGACGGCTATGACCTGCGCGGCATCGGTGCGGCGGCGGTGGACGCGATCCGCTCGCGCGGGCGCGACGTGCGCGGCGCCTCGACGATCACACAGCAGGTGATGAAGAACTTCCTTTTGTCCGGCGACCGCCGCGCCGAGCGCAAGATCAAGGAGATCATCCTTGCCGCGCGGCTCGAAGAGACGCTGAGCAAGGAAAAGATACTCGAGCTGTACCTGAACGAGATTTTTCTCGGGCAGAATTCCTATGGTGTGGCAGCGGCCAGCCAGACCTACTTCAACAAGAACCTCAGCGATCTGGCCCCGCATGAGGCCGCGTTCCTGGCGTCATTGCCCAAGGCGCCGTCGGATTATCATCCGGTGCGCCGCAAGGACCGGCTGTTGGCGCGGCGGAATTTCGTGCTGCGCGAGATGAAAGAGAACGGGTATATCACCGAAGCCGCATACCTTCAGGAGCGCGAATTGCCGCTGCGGTCGGTGCAGAACGGCGACTTCGAGAGCTTCAAGGCGGACCTGCCGCCGCGCGACTACTTCACCGATGAAATCCGCCGACAGCTGTCGGAAAACTTTGGCGAGGGCGAGTTTTTCACGGGCGGTCTGACCGTGCGGGCGACCATCGACAACGAAATGCAGCCGATTGCCGCAGAAGCGCTGCGGCTTCAGCTGGAGGAATACGACCGCGCGCAGGGCGTCTGGCGGGGCACCGGCGAAACGCTGCCGCCCGAGGCGCTTGTCGATGAGGCGACGTGGCGTGCGGCACTGGCCGATCTGCGTGTGCCGCGTGACATCACGCTTGAGACCCAGTGGTATCCGGCGGTGGTGCTGGAGGTCGGCGGCAAGGGCGCGCGGCTGGGCATCGAAAACGTCGAGACGGAGACAGGGGGCGACTGGGTGCCGCCCGAGGATATGGACTGGGGCCGCAGGCAGCTCGAAAACGGCAAGCTGGGCAGGAAAGGCGATCTGGTCGAGGTCGGAGATGTCGTGCTGGTGCGGCGCATGGTGACGGATGCGGATGGATCGTTCGTGCGGTGGACCTTGCGGCAGGTGCCAGAAGTGCAGGGCGGTTTCATGGCGATGGACGTCAACACCGGCCGGGTGATCGCGATGCAGGGCGGCTTCAGCTATCAGGCGTCGGTTTTCAACCGGGCGACGCAGGCCAAACGCCAACCGGGGTCGAGCTTCAAGCCGTTCGTCTTTGCCGCGGCACTGGACAGCGGCTATTCCCCGGCGACGATCGTGGTCGACGCCCCGATCGAGATCAACACGCCACAGGGCGTCTGGCGGCCCAAGAACTCCTCGAACCGCTATTATGGCCCGACGCCGCTGCGCACGGGGATCGAACAGTCGCGCAACCTGATGACGGTGCGTCTGGCGCAGGAGGTCGGCATGAATGTCGTCGGCGACTACGCCGAGAAGTTCGGCGTCTACGAAAATCTGTCGCCGGTGCTGGCGAATGCGTTGGGGTCTCAGGAAACCACTTTGTACCAGATGGTTGCGGCCTACGCGATGTTCGCGAACGGCGGCGAACGGGTGGAGCCCACGCTGGTGGACCGCGTGCAGGACCGCTATGGCCGGACGGTCTATCGGCATGATCAGCGGATCTGCACCGATTGCGCCCAGCCCACGCTGCCGGCAGGGCAGGCGCCACGGGTGGTTTCCAACCGGGAGCGGGTGATGAACGCGGTGACGGCATATCAGCTGACATCGATGATGCGCGGCGTGGTGGAACGTGGCACGGCCCGCAGGGCGGTGAACCTGCCGGTGCCGACGGCAGGCAAGACCGGCACGACGAATGACGCCAAGGACGTGTGGTTCGTGGGCTTTACCAGCAACATCGTCGCGGGTTGCTATATCGGGTATGACCAGCCGCGCAGCCTGGGCCGTGGGGCGTCGGGCGGGGGCATGTGCGGGCCGGTGTTCCAGCGGTTCATGTCCAAGGCCGTCGAGAAATATGGCGGGGGCCGGTTCAGCGTGCCTGAGGGCTGTGAGTTCATCAACATCGACCGCTTTACCGGTGCGCGGCTGAGTGCCGACGCCACGGGCGAAAACGTGGTGTCGGAATGTTTCCGCGAGGGCGAAGTCATCAATTTCGGGATCACCTTCGACGGCGGGTTTGCGATGGGCGCCGATCTGCCGCTGGTCGAAGAGGTGGGCGGCAGTGCAGGCCCGCGCGAGGTCACGACGTCGACGGGCGAAAAGGCTGTTGTCGGGCCCAAGGCGGGGTTCGGCACGCTGAGCTCGGGCGGTCTTTATTGACGACAGAGGGGAGGTGGGGTGCGACCCCACCTTACCGGCCCCACCTATCGGGTGCTTTTCCCGCCCTTGGGCGCGATGGAACCTGCGGGTCCGGCCCCGGATCGCAAAACTTGTGCCATGGAGCAGGCTTCATCCCGCGGCACGGCTTGCTGAGCGCCGCGCGCTGGTCTATTCGGAGGTGACCGAACAAGAGGCATATCATGCGCGCAGAAGCACAGAACACCGTCGACAAGATCCAGAAGTCCCTGGACCTGCTGGCGCAGCGACTGAATGTTGAAACAGCTCCTTACCGGCTTGAGGAATTCAACGCGCGTGTCGAGGACCCCAACCTGTGGGACGATCCCGAAGCGGCGCAGAAGCTGATGCGTGACCGTCAGGCGCTGGTCGATGCCATGGCCACCTATGACGGCATCAAGACCGACTTGCAGGACAATCTCGACCTGATCGAGCTTGGCGAGATGGAGGGCGACAGCGAAGTCGTCTCGGACGCCGAGGCCGCGCTGGCCCAACTGGCCGAGACCGCGGCGCAAAAGGAGCTCGAGGCGCTGCTGGACGGCGAGGCCGACGCGAATGACACCTTCCTCGAGATCAACGCGGGCGCGGGGGGCACGGAAAGCTGTGACTGGGCCGCGATGCTTGCGCGGATGTATGTCCGCTGGGCCGAAAAGAAGGGCTACAAGGTCGAGTTGCAATCCGAGAGCGCCGGCGATGAGGCGGGGATCAAATCCGCCTCCTACAAGATTTCGGGTCACAACGCCTATGGCTGGCTGAAGTCGGAAAGTGGCGTGCACCGGCTCGTGCGGATCTCGCCCTTTGACAGCGCGGCCAAGCGGCACACCTCCTTTACCTCGGTCAAGGTATACCCGGTGGTCGATGACAACATCGAGATCGAGGTAAACCCCTCTGATATCCGCATTGATACCTACCGGTCATCCGGCGCCGGCGGGCAGCACGTCAACACCACCGATTCCGCGGTGCGCATCACCCACCATCCGACCGGCATCGTGGTGACCTCATCCGAGAAATCCCAGCACCAGAACCGCGATATCGCCATGAAGGCGCTGAAATCGCGGCTCTATCAGATGGAGCTCGACAAGCGCTCGGCGCTGGTCAACGAAGTCCATGAGAACGCAGGTGACGCGGGTTGGGGCAACCAGATCCGGTCCTACGTGCTGCAGCCCTACCAGATGGTCAAGGATCTGCGCACCAATTACGAAACGTCGGACACCAAGGGTGTTCTGGACGGCGATCTGGACGGGTTGATGGGGGCCACGCTGGCGCTTGCGGTTTCGGGCAAGAGCCGCTCGGAAGCGCAGGGCGACTGATCCGGCGCGCGTCGGGCCTGCGCTGCGGTGATTTCACTCAGGTCGGCGCAA
>JBFFQZ010000292.1:0-4080 GCA_041573235.1 Sulfitobacter sp.
GGACCGTCCGTTGGTGATCGCCGCACAAGTGATGCCGACCAACGTCGACGAAATCTCGGTCGGGCAGGAGGTCAACCTGCGCCTGTCCTCGCTGGATCAGCGCACCACGCCCGAACTCAAGGGGCGGGTCATGGTGATCTCGGCCGATGCGTTGGACGATCCGGCCACCGGTAGAAGCTATTTCCGGGCCGAAATCTCGCTTTCGCCCGGCGAAATGCAGCGCCTGCCGGAAGGCACGCAGCTGGTGCCGGGGATGCCGGTGGACGCCTTCATCAAGACCGGTGATCGCTCTCCGCTGACCTACCTGGTCAAGCCGGTGACGGATTATTTCGTGAAATCCTGGCGCGAAAGTTAGGCATCGGCCCTTCCGTCCAGCGCATAACGGCGTTAGCGTCCGGGCAGATTTCACATCTCTTCAGGAGTGCACAGATGAGCCTTGCCAAACGCCTTTCCGACCTGGGTATCGAATTGCCCGACGCCTCTGCCCCCGCAGCCAATTACGTGCCCTTCGTGCAGGTGGGCAACACGCTGTATGTCTCGGGACAGATCTCGCGCACGGCGGATGGCCTGATCACCGGGGTTCTGGGCGATACCATGACCGTCGAAGAGGGTGCCGCGGCGGCGCAGACCTGCGCGCTGCAACTGCTGGCACAGGTGCGTGCGGCCTGCGGCGGAGACATCGACCGGCTGGTGCGGGTCGTCAAGCTGACCGGTTTCGTCAACTCCACAAAGGATTTCGCGGATCAGCCCAAAGTCATCAACGGCTGTTCGGATTTCCTGGTCGAAACGCTGGGCGATGCGGGGCGTCATGCGCGCTCTGCGGTGTCTGCGGGTGCGCTTCCGCTGGGTGTGGCGGTTGAAATCGAAGGTATCTTCGAAATCGCATGATCGCCCTTCCGCGCAGCTTCAGGCGGATCCCGCTCGCGCACCGTGCCCTGCACGATGTGACTGACGGGCGCCCCGAGAATTCGCGCGCTGCGATCAAGGCGGCCATCGCGGCGGGCTATGGCATCGAGATTGATGTTCAGCTCAGCAGCGATGGTGCCGCGATGGTTTTCCACGACTATCACCTGGGTCGGCTGACCGGCTCGCAGGGGGCGGTCAATCTGCGCACGGCGGCAGAATTGAAAACGGTTGCCCTGAACGGCGGCGACGAGGGTATCCCGGACCTGCCCGAGGTCCTGTCGCTGGTCGCGGGGCAGGTGCCCCTGTTGATCGAGCTGAAGGATCAGGATGGCGCGATGGGCACGGATGTCGGCCCGCTCGAAAAGGCGGTGGCACAGGCGGTCACGGGCTATACCGGGGATCTGGCGCTGATGTCGTTCAACCCCAATTCGGTCGCCTTGTTGCACGAGCTTTGCCCGGATATCCCACGCGGTATCACCACATCGGCCTACCGGCCGCAGGAATGGCCCCTGCCGGAAGCCGTCTGCGCGCGGCTGCGCGAGATCCCCGATTATGACCGCGTTGGCGCGACGTTCATCAGCCACGAGGTCGACGACCTGGACAGCCGCCGCGTGCATGCGCTGAAAGCTGCGGGGGCGGTGATCTGTTGCTGGACCGTGCGCAGCGCCGCACAAGAGGCGCAGGCCCGGCAGGTTGCCGACAACGTCACGTTCGAAGGCTATCTGGCCTGCCTGGACGCTTGAACATTCCGGGCGACGTGCCACCTATAGCCATGAAGGCAGCAACAGGGGCACCCAGATGAGCGCGCAAGAGGTCGAGATCCGGATCATTCCTTCGCTGTCCGAGATTGACGCGACTGATTGGGATGCCTGCGCCTGCCCGGAGGCGGCTGATGGCGCGCGGCCCCGTGATCCCTTTACGACACATCGGTTTCTCAAGGCGCTTGAGGACAGCGGCAGCGTGGGCGCGGGCACCGGCTGGCATCCGCAATACCTGACGGCGGCCATCGAAGGCCAGATCATCGGCGTCGCCCCGCTCTATGCCAAATCGCACAGCCAGGGCGAATATATCTTTGATCACAGCTGGGCGCATGCCTATGAGCGGGCAGGCGGGCAGTATTACCCCAAGCTGCAAATCGCGGTGCCGCACACGCCCGCGACCGGGCGGCGCTTCCTGACGCGGACGGGCTTCGAAGAGGCAGGTTTTGCCGCATTGGTGCAGGGGGCCGTGCAGCTCACGGATAACAACGGCCTCAGTTCGCTTAACGTGACCTTCTGCACCGAGGAAGAGGCCGCGCGGGCCGAGGAACTGGACTTGATGGTGCGCAAGAGCCAGCAGTTTCACTGGCGCAATGACGGCTACGCCGATTTTGACGGCTTCCTTGCAAGTCTCAGTTCGCGCAAACGCAAGAACATCCGCAAGGAACGCGCCACCGCGCAGGGCTTTGGCGGCACC
The DNA here is from genome assembly GCA_041573235.1 of Sulfitobacter sp. GTDB lineage: Bacteria > Pseudomonadota > Alphaproteobacteria > Rhodobacterales > Rhodobacteraceae > Sulfitobacter. The sequence continues at coordinate 2,362 of JBFFQZ010000292.1, forward strand.
ATCCAGACCTTCACCGGCGATGATTTGCGCCCCGAGCATTGGGATGCGTTCTGGACCTTCTATCAGGATACGGGTGCCCGGAAATGGGGTCAGCCCTATCTCACACGGAGGTTCTTCGACATTGCGCAAGAGACCCTGCGCGACGACATGGCGCTGGTGCTGGCCGAACGTGAGGGGCGCTGGATCGCCGGTGCGTTGAACTTTATCGGGGCCGATGCGTTATACGGGCGTTACTGGGGCTGCGTGGAGCATCATTCGTGTCTGCATTTTGAACTGTGCTACTACCGTGCCATCGACATCGCCATCGAGTTGGGGTTGGGATCGGTCGAGGCGGGCGCACAGGGCGAGCACAAGCTGGCCCGCGGTTATCTGCCGACGCCGACGTGGTCGCTGCATTGGATGCGTGATCGGGGCTTCGGACGGGCCGTGGCGGACTACCTGCAGGCCGAGCGCGCCGCAGTGGACGAGGAAATCGAGGTGCTGACGGATTATGGCCCCTTCAGAAAAACGGAAGTCGAGGAACAGGAATGACCGAGAAACTGAGCGTAGAGACACGCGGACCGCTGCTGGGCCCGCTGCTTGAAAACGGCTGGGAGATGGTCGAGGGACGCGACGCCATCGTCAAGATCTTCAAGTTCGCCGATTTCGCCGATGCCTTCGGCTGGATGACCCGCGCGGCGATTTGGGCAGAGAAATGGAACCATCATCCCGAGTGGGAGAATGTTTACAACCGGGTGACGGTTACGTTAACGACCCACGACGTCGACGGGCTGAGCACGCTTGATGCAAAGTTGGCCCGTAAAATGGACAAGCTTTGAGGCACTGGTGCAATGGATACGATCAACGAGTTACTGAGTATTGAAATCTGGCAGGGCAAGACAATGGCCGACCTGCTGACCCTTGATTTTCTTGCCTCCGCCGTGGGGTCGATCCTGGCGGCGGTCACGATCCTGCTGATCGGCTGGATGCTGTCGGCCTGGCTGCAACGGCGCATCGTGAAACTGAGCAAGCGCAACAAGCATCTTGACGACATGCTGTTCGAATTCCTGGCGTCGATCGTGCGCTACGTGGTCATGGGCTTTACCGTCCTGTTCGTGCTGAACACCTTCGGGGTGCAGACCACATCGGTAGTTGCCGTCATCGGTGCCGCCGGTCTGGCCATCGGCTTGGCGTTGCAGGGGACGTTGTCGAACGTGGCGGCGGGGGTGATGCTGATCCTGTTCCGCCCCATCAAGATCGGCGATTTCGTCGAGGTTGCGGGCAAGATGGGCACGGTCCGGCAAATCAGCCTGAACTTCACCGAAATGGCAGATCTTAGCAACGTGCAGGTTATCGTGCCGAATTCGGAAGTCTGGGGAAACATCATCACCAACTATTCCACCAACGACAAACGCCGCGCGGAATGGACGTTCGGCGTGGGCTATGGTGCCAACCTGAAGGCTGCGGAGCAGATCATCCGTGACACGATCATGGCCGACGAACGCTCTCATTCAGAGCCAGAGCCCTTCGTGCAGGTGACGAACCTGGGCGAGAGTTCCGTCGATTTCCTGGTTCGGGTATGGTGCGATGCACCGGTCTACTTCGGCTACAAGGCGGACATGACCCGCAAGGTCAAGGAGGCGCTGGATGCAGGTGGCGTCGATATTCCGTTCCCGACGCGGACAATCGTGAACGTCTCCGAAGGGTAGCATCGGAATTTTTCAAAAATTCCGACCGGAA
>JBFFQZ010000293.1:0-4070 GCA_041573235.1 Sulfitobacter sp.
CCATTTTGCCTCGCCCGGGGCGGTGACCGGATTTTCCGCCGTCTCCAGTCCGAATGGGTACCGGTTGATCAAATAGCCAAGGTAACGCGTCCCGCGCGGCGCGAGGTTCGGCATCTCAAGCCAGTCCGACAGGATATAATAGCCGTCAAAGCGCAGCAGCGGATTGCCATTGAATAATAGGGTCGAAACACCGCCGATGACCATGACGTTGAACGCCAGTGCGCGCACCAGCCCGTCCTCGGCGTTGACCCAAATGATGGCGGCGATGGAGGCCAGCATCATCTCGACGATGATGCCCGCGGCCCCCACCAGCATCCGCCGCCGCTTTTGCGTAAAACGCGCCGCTTCCGAGGCATCGACGTAGGGCACCGGCATGAAAACGAGGAACATCACCCCGATCTCATGCACCTCCCCGCCCCATTTTTTCACCGCGTAGCCATGTCCAAGCTCGTGAATGCCCTTGACCAGCGGATAGCTGATCAAAAGCAGGATGATGTTGTCGCGGGCCAGCACCCGGTCGGCAAAATTAGCGCTCAGCGCCTCCCAGTGGATCACCGCAAGAGCGCCGCCATACCCCAGCAGCCCGACAATGCTCAGAACGCCGACCCAGGTGAAAAAGAAACGCACCAGCGGCAGCGTCGCTTCGAGAAACCCGTCGGGATCAAGCAGCGGCAGGCGCAGGGCCAGCGGGTTGACGAGCCCCATGATCCGGGTGCGCCGTTCTTTTCGCGCGGCAGTGTCCAGCATCGTTTCAACATCGGGCAGCAGATCGCCACGCAGCACATCCGCATCGTTCAGACGGGCCAGCAACCTTACGACTTCACCTTGACTGAGCACATCTTCGTCCAGACGGGCGGCGGCCAGTTGCCAGACCTCGTCGATGGTCCGTTCCCCATCGAGCAGGCTGACGAAAAACCACGCTTCGGGCGTAAAGCGATTATGGCGTCCGCTGGACGCGTCCTGCAGCACGTACCACAACTGGCCCCGGTATTCCTGCCGGTGAATCCGCGCGCCGCTGCGCAGCCGCAGTTGCAGTCCTTCCACGCGGTACCAGTCCGGGGATCGCCAGCTTTCGCTCACGGCAACCACTTCCACGCAAAGAGGCGCAACCAGTCGATCGCCTGCCGTGTCCAGATGTTGATCAGCAACCGCTCGTCCACGTCGGTCTTCGCGATGCCCTCCATCCCCGGGCGCAGGCGCGGATCGGCGCTGATCATTCGCCCCTCGACGCGAAACGCGTTGCGGCCGTCCGCCGCCTCGGCGATCGGCGTGATAGTGGTCACCTCGTAGGCAAAGCTTTCATGCGGCAGCGCGGCAACGACAACGCGCCCCTGCTGCCCTTCGGTGATCTCACCCATATCGGTGTCGGCTACGGCCAGCGCCACCCGAAAGGAATCCACCGGCACGACCGAAAACAGCCCGTCCCCGCGCCGAAAGCTCGAACCGACCGATTGGCTCAGATCGCCCGAGATCACCAGACCATCAAAGGGCGCGCGGATCTCCGTGCGTGCAAGGCGCAGATCGGTACGCGCGATTTGTGCAGTGGTCTCGGCAATCTGCGCGATCAGCACCCGCGTTTCCACACGATCCTCGTCATTGAGCGCCCGGTCATAGCGGGCCTGACGTTCGCGCAAGGTCGCTTCCAGGCCAAGCCGCTCAAGTATAAGCTCGCGGTCGTCGAAAGTGGCGAGTATCTGGCCCTCGTGCACCCGGTCTCCCGCGCGCACGAACTGCGCCTCGATCAGGCCATCAAACGGCGCGACAAGCGTTCGCTCGATCTTGCCCTCCAGTGTCGCCGGGGCAGAGATGGTGAACTGACCCGTCGACACGGAAAAAAAGGTGACAAGCGCCGCGAAGATCACCGTGGCCAGCTTGCGCCCGAAATATCGTGGACCGAGCAGGCGCCGGGTCTGACGCACCAGCGTTTCCCAGATCTTGGCAAATATCACGCGATCGTTGCGGCGCTTTTCGTCAAGGATCGGGCCCAGCATGGCACAGACCGCATCCACCAACCTGATCGTATCCGCTTCAAAGGGACGGTCGAGAGGGCGTTGCAGGGTAACCGCCCCCAGCATGTCATTGCCCCGGTGCAAAGGAACGGTCAGCAAGGCAACCCCGCCGAGCGCGTCCGACAGCGCGCCGTGGAAATGGGTCACGCGATAATCGTCATCCTTCCGCGCAGGCCAGACAACCAGTGCGGCCTGATCAAGCGCTTCGTCCATGGCGTGGCCAATCCGGCGCACGAGATCCATCCGCTTGCCGAATTGCGCAGAATGCGACAGGGCCTGCACCCGCGCGCCCGACCGCCCCGGGCGCATCCCGACGGCCACCTGATCGCAATCAAGCCTTGTCGCCAGATCGCTCACCACCGCGAGACAGGCCGCCCCATAGCCCTCCCGCTCAAGCGTCTCGGCGACGAGGTCGAACGCGACACCCGTCCGGTCGAGCACAGCAGCACCCTCGGCATCGCGTTCCTTGCGGATCGTCGCCTCGAGCCATCCTATCCCCCAGCGGAGCAGGCCAAGGTTTTGCGCCTTGGCAGAGCCTTCCTCAAAGACGGCTCCCACGGCGCCGAGACAAGCGCCATCGACCAGGATCGGGCGCGCGGCGACACGGGTCGGGCCACCCTTCGCCGCGGCATCGGTCACGCCGCGCCCTTCTGCGATGGCGGCGTCAACGGCCCGCGCCATCGCAGAATCGATGCCGGATCCCTCCGGCCAAAGCGCGATGGGGGCGAAACCGCCCCCCTCCTGCGCCAGCACGACCACGCCGCCCGTGCATCCGGGCATGTAGCGCGTCATCAGGCCCAACCAGGCCAGCGCACGCGCCTCCTTGTCAGCGGCGCCGTCGAACGCCCGCCACAGCGCCATCTCCAACACGGAGACGCGCGGCTCTTCCCCGGCGCCGGGCTTGTCTTGCTTGATATCGACGTTGCTCAATGTCTCAATGGTCCTTCCGGCGGCACCTGCCTGCTTGTTATCGTCCCGTGCGGTTGCGATCCAGAACGCTCCAGTCAACGCCGCGCCCCATGGTCGCGATTTGCGGCGCGGGGGCCACCGCTTTCTGTGCGAGTTGGCTCAGAAGCGCATGGTCAGCCAGGTCCACGAGTGTACCATCGTCCGCTTCGACCAACAGCGAACCGCTGTCCTGCGGTTCCGTCTGCAAGGAAAGTCCCGACACCTCGATGGGTTGCGACATCGCGGAAAGCGTGTCGTCCACCGTGGCCGACAGATCTATCACGCTGCCGCTGGTGGCCACCTGCTCCGTGGTCGGCACCGTGGCTTTCGCACCCTGCGGATTGTTGCCCGGTGTGTCACCCTCGTTCGGCTGGCCCTTCTGATCGCCCCAATCGGTATCCCGCTGAGTGACAAGACCGATCTCGCCGAAGGGTTCGCCGTTGCGGGCGGTATCGCTGCCGGTATCCGCCGCACGGGTCGGGTCGGCCCCGTCGCCTTCGGCAACGGCATAGAGGTAGGCCTCGATCCCAGGGCTGGCGTTCCGGATGATCGTCGGACGACCGAACGCAGCCTGGGGCACGTTGTACGTGTTGTACTCCCCATTCCAGTCGATCAGCCGGTCACCCTTCGTATTGGCCAGCATCACGTCGCGCCCCGCCCCCCCGAACACGAGATCATAGTTCTGTGGCTCTTCCGCGTCGGTAACGAGGTTCAGCCCACCCTGGGTGTTGAGATCGTCGTCGGCGTTGAGCAGATCGTCCCCGAACCCGCCCCAGAGGTGGTCGGACCCGGTGCCACCCACGATCCAGTCGTTGCCAAGATCGCCGAAGATCACGTCGTTCCCATCCATCAGCACCAGCGCGCCGGAGGGCGTGCCGCTGCCGTCGATCCGGATCGTGACAAGTGCCCGGTCACTGTCACCATCGGCATCCGCAATGGTGTAGCCGAAGCTGAGGCTGTCGCTCTGGCCCTCGCCGAGATCTGCAAAGTCCCCGGGCAGTCCGCTCAGCGTGATCGATCCGGTTGCATCGACCCGAAGGACAACGCTTCGGAATCCGTCTGTCATCAGCGACAGTCCGGCCCCGACGGGCAGATCCACGCCATCCAGATCGA
>JBFFQZ010000294.1:0-4055 GCA_041573235.1 Sulfitobacter sp.
AAGGGCGTCATAGACCGTCGGGGCGCCTTGGGTCAAGCGCCCCGACCAAGCATTATTTCGCCTGATCGCGCAGGACGCGTCGCAGGATCTTGCCCGATGCGGACTTGGGGATCTCCGAGACGAAATTGACCTGGTGAACCTGCTTGTAGGACGACAGCGTCTTGGCCAGATGCGCCTTGACCTCATCCACGCTGGGCGCGGGGTCGGTGGCGACCACGAAGGCCACCGGCAATTCGCCCGCCTCATCGTCTGGCAGGCCGATGACCGCGGCGTCGGTGATCTTGTCATGGGTCAGCAGCGTCGCCTCAAGCTCGGCAGGGGCGACCTGGAAGCCCTTGAACTTGATCAGCTCTTTCAGGCGGTCGACGATGAACATATAGCCTTCCTCGTCGATATAGGCGATGTCCCCGGTCTTGAGCCATCCATCCTCGGTCAGGGTCTCGGCGGTGGCCTTTTCGTTGTTCAGGTACCCCTTCATCACCTGCGGCCCCTTGATCCAAAGCTCGCCTTCCTTGCCCGCGGGCAGGTCTTCGCCGGTTTCTGGATCGACGATGCGGCACAGCGTATTGGGCAGCGCGACGCCCGATGAGCCGGACTTTGGCTTGTCGGCGGGCGTGGTGTGCGACACTGGACTGAGCTCGGTCATGCCGAACCCCTGCAGCGAGGTGCAGTCAAGCCGCTTGGCCACGGCGTCCGACACCTCGGCCCCCAGCGGTGCGGCCCCCGAAAAGATCTGCTCGACCGAGCTGAGATCGTAATTGTCTACGATCGGGTGTTTGGCCAGCGCCAGCGCGACCGGCGGCACGATCCACATGCGGCGCGCCTTGTAATCCTGCGAAATCTTCAGGAACAGCTCAAGGTCGAAGCGCGGCATGGTCACCAGCGCGCCACCGCCCGCAAGGTGGACGTTCATCAGCACGTTCATGCCGTAGATGTGAAAGAACGGCAGAAAGGCCGCCGCGATCTCGCCGGGATGGAAGTCGCCGCCCTCGATGACCTGATCGACGTTGACCACCAGGTTACGGTGCGACAGGCGCACACCCTTGGGCAGGCCGGTGGTGCCTGACGAATAGGGCAGCACAACAGAATGCTCGTCCAGGTCCACGGGCACCTGGGTCTCGATCGGATCACCGTAGAAGTCCGACAGCGACGGCACGCCCTCGGCCTCGCCCATGACGACGACCTGCTGGCCCGCCGCATCCTTTGCGGCCGCCTGCGCCGTTTCGAGGAACATGGGAATAGTAATGAGCAGATCGGCATTGCTGTCGCGCAGCTGGTGAGCCACTTCGGAGGCGGTATAGGTCGGGTTGATTGTCGTGATCGTGCCACCGGCCCACGCCACGGCGTGAAATACCACGCAGTAATGCGGCATGTTGGGGGCCATCAGCGCGATGGTCTTGCCCGCGCCAAAGCCCGCCTTCGTCAGCCCCCCCGCGAGGCGTTTGACCTCGTCCATGAACTGTGCCGCGGTCATGGCCTGCCCGGTCATTCCGTCCGTCAGCACAACGTCGTCGGGCCGTGTGACGAGGTTCTCGAAAACCCGTTCGGTAATGCTCTGGTCACGGATGGCGATATCCGCCGCGGCGGTCTGATATGTCATGGTGTCTCTCCCTTTTGCGCAGAGAATATGAGAGCGGGGTGGGAAGTGTCCAGATGGCCTTTGAACGCCCCGGCCAATTGCCGTAGCGTCATCGCTGATGCGCGTTCAAATTGCGGGGCGGTCAGGGAGCGATCAGATTGCCCGGGCAACCGGGCCCTCGTCCGTGAAAACGATGCGCTTGCCCTGCTCGATCTCGTGCCGGAACAGTCCCGCGATGATGCGCAGCGCGTCGTCCTGGCCTGCGGCGGCAAAGCGGCTGGCCGATGACACCCGCAGGTTGTTGGCAAAGCCCTGCGCCGCATGGGCCCAGATCATCGGATGCAGTTCGGTCAGATGCTCGCGGACGATGGCATCGGCAATGCCTGCGATGTGGGCGCGGTTCTGGTCGGCGGCATCATTGCCCGAAAACGCCTGTCCCATCGTGTTGGCGCAATAGGCGGCCAGCAGGTTGACCGTATGGGGATCGGTGCGGCGGCTGAGGATGTCGTGCAGCCCTTCGATGAAAAAGGGCAGGTCAAGCCGGGCGCAGGCCTCGTCGTCGATCGAGATCGCATCGAACATGACCCAGGTATAGCCACCTGCGCCCCAGACCGCCTCGGTCCGCGCGGCGGTGCGGCGCGCTTCGAGTTCGAGGCCGGGATAGCTGCCATGCCTGCGCGGCAGCATACGGGTGCCGAGAGCACGAAGAGGGGCCATGTCACGCGGGTTCAGATCGATTAGCTTCTCATAACAATTGGCCACGGTTTCGGCGCTGCTACAGTCGGCTGACAGAAGCGAACAGGCGGTATTGGCCAGCAGGGGCGAGGTCGTCTGCTCGGTATTGAACGGACGCAATATGTCCTGGGCACGGGCGAAATGCGCGTCGAATGCCTCGCGGTTGCGGCGCGCGATCTCGACATCCCAGCCGATGCCGCGCCACGCCCACCCCAGGTCCATGTGCGCCTGTGCCACGATGCAGGCAATGACAGGGTCGCCGGGATGTTCCGCCAGCACATACTCCAGCGACGTGATCCCCCGCAGCAGCGGCGCATCATGACCGGGCTCGTTTTCGAGCAGCGCATGTTCGACCGCCAGCACGACATCCGATCGCGCGCCAAAGGCCATCAGCTCGGCCACGGACATCCCCCCCGGGGTCATGCTGCGGTCGTCGTCGGCGCGGGCGACAAGGACCGACAGTTCGGACCACTTTTCCTGCCGCACAAGGTGCAGCGCGGTTTTTTGATGGGTATCGCGGACGCGTTCCTCGCGGGTCGGATCAGGGCAGGGGATCGACAGCCGGCTGAGCATCGCGGGCGCGCCAAGCGGCCCGTCCGTCCCCGTCTGGACAGGACCGGCGGGCGAGGACGCAGATACCGCGGCAGTGGTGCGCTTGCGTTTGACGAAGGGAGAAGGGGGCTTCTCAGGCGATCGCCGCGGTCTTGTCACAGACTTTGTGAGCGGCTTTGCCATGCTGTCGGGCAGTCCGTCGGGGAGGCCGTCGGGGCTGCTCCCGGACTGGCAGACCTCTTTTGTTTCAGCTTTGATCTGCCGGGCAAATGACAGCGGTGCCGCCTCAAGCCTGAGGGCAAGGGACTGGATCAAGGACGACAGCGAAGTCATAGGGTGCTCTCCGTTGATGAGCAGGTGAATTCAGGCCAAGGTCTGCGTGCATTGGGGCACGAAAAAGGCATCTCGGCGGAGAAGCTGCGTTATTTCCTGAAGTTTTGGACGTGACACGGTGGCAATTGTGGCAAATCGTTGCGCGAGATAAGGCAATTGTACCGGGCTCGGCGGATCGTTGCGTGTATGCGGATAATCGCCGCCGGGTAAGGCGCCTGTCGGGTTGTCAGGTGCCGTGCGGCGCTGTCTACTGCCGGGCATGACACGTTTGTTCCTCTGGGGCGTTTGCGTTCTGTGGCCTGCGCTGTTGCATGCGCAGCAGGAGCCGCTGATCCGCCCGATCGCGCGGCCCGCAATAGCGGTTGCCGCGATGGTTCCCGCGGGGGGTGCCCGGCCCGTGCACGAGCCCGCGGCGCTGCCGCGGACGCGCTGGCAGCACATGCCGGATCACGCGCTGTGGACCCGCGCCGCGCTGGGCGCACTCAAGGATCATGGCAAGCCGCTGGTCGATCTGGTGCCGGGCGACATTGCGGTCTGGTGTCCGGCCTATGCCACGAACGATGATGCCGCACGACGGGCGTTTTGGGTCGGCTTCATGTCGGCCCTTGCCAAATACGAAAGCACCTACAGGCCCTGGGCCGTCGGCGGTGGCGGAAAATGGTACGGTCTGTTGCAGATCCTGCCCGCGACGGCGCGCGGTTACGGGTGCCGGGGGGGCACGGGGCAAGCGCTCAAGAACGGAGCGACAAATCTCAGCTGCGCCTTGCGTATCATGGCCCACACGGTTCGGCGTGACGGGGTGATCCACGGGCGCGAGGGCAGATGGCTCGGGGTTTCTGCTGATTGGGGTCCGATC
>JBFFQZ010000295.1:0-4013 GCA_041573235.1 Sulfitobacter sp.
AAATCAGGCGAAGGGGCCGGAAAATGGATCGGTACGTCTCATTTTTCGGGTGAAGAATGTTGCATGTGGCATTGGCATCACTCAGGATGCCCGTGTCGGATGTACATACGCAACCACACCTCCAACGTCCCGGTAAATGGGGCGGGATATAAAACAACAGGGAGATACCTTACCATGATGAAGAAAACAGTCAGCGCGTTTGTCGCGGGCGCCGTGATGTCACTTGCCGGTCAGGCCGCATTTGCGGACGGCCATGAGGAAATCACCGTTGCATACTTCCTTGAATGGCCAATGCCGTTCCAGTTTGCCAAGGTCAACGGCACTTACGAAGAAGCGATGGGCAAGAAGATCAACTGGGTCAGCTTTGACAGCGGCGTGGCGATGTCCGCCGCGATGGCGTCCGGTGACGTGCATATCGCGGTCAGCCAGGGCGTGCCGCCGTTCGTTGTCGCAACCTCGGGCGGTCAGGATCTTCAGGTCATCGACGTGGCCGTGTCCTATTCGGACAACGACAACTGCGTTGTCTCGTCGGCGCTCGAAATCGACAAGGATTCCGCTGACGAACTGGCGGGCAAGAAAGTCGCCGTGCCGCTGGGCACCGCCGCGCATTACGGCTTCCTCAAGCAGATGGACCATTTTGGCGTCGATGTAGCCAGCCTGTCGGTCGTCGACATGGCGCCGGCCGAAGGTGCTGCGGCACTGAGCCAGGGCGCCGTTGACATGTCCTGCGGCTGGGGCGGTGCGCTGCGCCGCATGAAGGAAAGCGGCAACGTCCTGCTGACCGGTGCCGAAAAGGAAGAGCTGGGCATCCTGGTGTTCGACGTGACCTCCGCGCCCGCGTCTTACGTGGCTGAGAACGGTGACGATGTGGCGGCCTTCCTCAAGGTGACGGCCGACGCCAACGCCATGTGGAACTCGGGCGAGCACACTGCGGAAATGCTGCCGGTCATCGCCCAGGACGCGGGTATGGACGAACAGGCGACACTGGAAACGCTGTCGACCTTCGTGTTCCCGTCCGTCGAAGAACAGCTGAGCGCAAAGTGGCTCGGCGGTGGCAGCCAGGAGTTCATGAGCGGCGTGGCCCAGGTCTTTGTTGAAGCCGGATCCATCGACAGCAAGCTCGACAGCTATGCAGGTACGGTCAACATCGGCCCACTTAAGGCGGTTGCGGGGCAGTAAGCCCGGCAAAACCTGTCTCTGCCCGGCGCGCGGACGTGCGCCGGGCTCCCTTTGACGAAAATGAGGGGGAACAACCCCACTCGACCTAGCGGCCGATGCCAGGGCCAGAAAGCAGGGACATGTCCGGACTTTCCATTGATAAACTCTCCATGCGCTTTGACTTGCCGAACGGTGGGTCCGTTCAGGCGCTCAAGGATGTGACGCTCAATCTCAAGGCGGGTGAACTGCTGAGCGTGCTGGGCCCGTCGGGCTGTGGCAAAACAACGCTTCTGAATATCGTCGCGGGCTTTCTTGCGCCGACTGAGGGGAAGATGACGCTGAACGGCCATGTCATCAAGGGCCCCGACGCCGAACGCGGCATGGTGTTCCAGCAAGGCGCGCTGTTCGAGTGGATGAGCGTGCGCGAAAACGTCGGGTTTGGCCCGTCGATGAAGGGCATGCCAAAGAACGACAAGCGCGAGACCGTGGACCATCTGCTTGATGTGGTCGGCTTGCAGGACTTCAAGGAAAAGGCAGTCTACGAGTTGTCGGGCGGTATGCAGCAGCGCGTGGCGCTGGCCCGCTGTCTGGCCAATGACCCCGACGTGATCCTGATGGACGAGCCTTTGGGCGCGCTGGACGCGCTGACACGCGAGAAGATGCAGTCGCTCGTCCTCAAGCTGTGGAAAGAGACCGGCAAGACGATCATCCTGATCACGCACTCGGTCGAAGAGGCGCTGCTGCTGGGTGAGCGGTTGATCGTGATGGCGCCGCGGCCGGGACGCATTCACAAGGAGTACCGCCTTCCCTTTGCGGAACTGGGCGTGAACGCGGATCTGCGCGAGGTCAAGAAGCATCCCGACTTTGGCCCGAAGCGCGAAGAGATCCTGTCGATGATCTGGGATATGGAAGAAGAGATTATGGGCCGTACGGAGGAAAGCGCATGACCGGTTTGATCGTTCTGGGTGTCTATGTCGGCATCTTCGTGGCCTCCGCCTTTGTGATACAGCGGGTGATCGGGGCGGGGATCCGCGATTATACCTCGCTCAAAACGGTGACGTTCGGTGACGAAAGCGCCGTGCGCCCGAACCGGGCGGCAGGGATCATTTCGATCCTGACGCTGTTCCTGCTGTGGGGAATGTTCACCGGATCCAGCCTGTTGCCCCGGTTCCTGCACGCGCCGGCGCCCTTCGAGGGGCTGACGTCATTCGAATATACCGTTGAGGCGAATGGGCAAACCGACACCGCGACCGTGACCGTCCTGGTCCATGACCGCGAGGAAAACCCGAACGCTCCAGCGGTGGAGCCGGGCGACGGCATCGCCCTGAACGACAGCATCACGGTGGCGCAGTACCGCAGCAAGCTGGTGCAGTTCGACAAGAACGATGAGGTGTCAAAGAAGGATGGCGCCGAGATCGTCGCGATCAATGGCACCAAGGTACGTCCCGGCGACCGGGTCGAGATCGCGGGCGGTGCGGTGACGATCTCGGACAAGGGAACGCCGAATTTCGAGCCCGACAACGGCTTGCAGATGGAACCGCTTTATCTGCCGTCACCTGAGGCGGTGGTCGCGCGCACGGCGACGCTGCTGGAGGAAGGGTTCCGGGGCACGTCGTTGCTGGGGCATCTCGCATGGTCCTTGTTCCGGGTGATCGCGGGCTTCGTCTGCGGTGCGATTGTCGGCATTCCGCTGGGCTATGCCATGGGGCTGAGCAACTGGTTCCGGGGCTGGTTCGATCCGATCGTGGAATTCATGCGGCCGGTGCCGCCGCTGGCGCTGATCCCGTTGGTCATCATCTGGGCGGGAATCGGGGAAACGGGCAAGATCATCCTGCTGTTCCTTGCCGCCTTGTGGATCATGGCGATTGCCGCGCGCTCCGGCGTATCGGGGGTCAAGATTTCCAAGGTGCACGCGGCCTATTCGCTGGGTGCCAGCAAGTGGCAGATCATGAGATACGTCATCATCCCGAATTCGTTGCCCGAGATCTTTACCGGTGCACGGGTTGCAATGGGGGTCTGCTGGGGCACGGTCGTGGCGGCGGAACTGGTCGCGGCGGAGAAAGGGGCAGGCATGATGATCATGGTCGCATCCAAATTCCAGAATACGGATATCGTGATCCTGGGGATCATCCTGATCGGGGTCATCGGCTTTGGCATCGACATGCTGATGCGTGGCGCCGAGCGCTTCCTGGTGCCATGGAAAGGCAAAGGCTGACGCCCACTGTGTGTTTCGAGTTGATACGAAAAAGGCCGGAGCATCTGCTCCGGCCTTTTTTCAACGGTTCGGTGGGTATCGATTTTTTTCAAAAAAATCGGCCGGAATTTTTTGAAAATTCCGATACCCGGTGGCGACTGTTTATGCCGAACGTGGGCCTTTGCCCTTGCCGGAATGGTGTGGCGTTGCGTCACCTCCGCGTGGGCCGCCTGGCTTTTTACCTTTACCCGGTGGGGTGAATCGCTTGGATGGATCCGCCGCACGCTTATAGTTGCCCTCTGGCTTCGCATCCCGCGCCGGGGTGTCCTTGGCGGGCTTTTTCCAGACTGCCTTCGCGCCCGACTTTGCCTTTGCCGCGGGCTTTTCACCGCCCGGCGCGCGCTCCTGTGGCGGCTTGTCCTTCCAGGCGGGTTTGCCTTTGGGCTTGGCGCCCGGCTTCATTGGCGTCCGCTCGGTCTTGTGGGATTTTGGCGGCCGGGTTGCGTCACGTTTTGCCTTTGCGGGCGCAGGCGCGGGGCGTTTGTGCTCGGCTGCGGGGGCGTCATCGCGTGGCGGCCGGGGCTTGCGTGGCGGCTTTGGCGCATCGGGGTCATAGTCTGACTTGTCACGGTGCGCGGGCTTTGGGCCACGTTCCGGGCGG
>JBFFQZ010000296.1:0-3999 GCA_041573235.1 Sulfitobacter sp.
CGGTGAACCACACCGGCTTGGACTGCGGCACCCAAGACGTAGGCTCTGGTGACCGCACCCCGGCAATCCGTTCATGGTGGGTATTGGTCCACCAGTTTCGAATGTCCTTGTAGCGGTAGATCCATGGCTCGCCATGAGCACCGTCTTCAATCGGAGTGCGGATTTGCGCCGCCTCGGCCTCGGATGAATGGTAGTACCAGTCGTATCCTTCGCCCCCGGCGATATTGGATTTCAGGTAGTCGAGGTTGTAAATCGTCTTCCACGCCGCGTCCGCATGCGCCTCACCATCGCGCCAGTCCGACAGCGGCATGTAGTTGTCGATGCCGATGAAATCGATCTCCGGATCCGCCCAGAGTGGATCCAGATGAAACAGCCGGTCACCGGTGCCGTCCTGCGGCTGATACCCGAAATATTCACTCCAATCAGCAGCATAGCTGATCTTGGTATCGCTCCCCAAAAGACTGCGCACTTCCGCCGCCAACGCCTTGAACGCCAGCACCGCCGGAAAGACATTTCGCGCGGATCGGATCTGGGTCAGACCCCGCATTTCCGAGCCGATGCAAAATGCATCGACGCCCCCCGCTGCCTTACACAATGCCGCGTAATGCAAAATGAACCGCGTCAGCGTCCACTCTTGCGGACCCGCATACGTCACCTGGCCGTCTGCAATCGTGAAATCAGAGGCCTGGACCGTGCCGAAGAAAGCGGCGACCTCATCGGCCGCAGCCGACGTCACGTCGGTCGAGCCGACCTGCCCCGGAGCCGCGGAAAGCGTGATCCGCCCGCGCCACGGCAGGGCGGGTTGCCCCTCTGCCCCGGTATAGGGATCTGTGAGGGTGTTGCCGGTTGTCTGATCCATCAGAATGAACGGATAGAACATCACGGCCTTGCCCGCGGCATTCATCGCCTGAATGGCTTCGATCACCGCCGCGTCGGCCGGGGTGCCGCCATAGATGGGCCGCCCGTCCGCACACCGCGCAATAACCTCGGCACCGCCACGCGTGATCCCCGAGACGGTCCATGGCATTTCTTCGCCCTCGATCAGCGGATCTTCGACCTTTGGCTGCACAAGGCATTGGCCCGCCCTCAGATCCGAGCCGAACCAGGACACCACCAGCGAAGCCGCTTTCAGCTCGGGCAATTCCTCATCCAATGTCGCCAGCGAGGTCGTGAAATCCGTCTTGCCCGATGGCGAGTTGATGTTCGCGCTCCATCGGGCCTGATTGTCCCCCTCATAATTGACCGGTGTGGTCGCCAGCGAATATTCGCCCGTGCCGGGGATCAACGCCACGCCTTCGACCCCATAGCTGAGCGCATGCGACGCACCGGGCGTGCCGCGCTGTTCTGGGCGGATCACCTCGAACGAGAACTGCGGAACCCGGTTGCCGAATTGCTGCAACGCCAGCGCCTCTAGGACGACATAGGCCGTGCCGCGATAGGCAGGCACCATGCCCGGCCCCTCGATGGCTTCCATCAACGGATCGGGCTGCTGATCGTCGGTGCCTTTGTAGATGCGCATGTTCAGATCATCGGGCGCGATCTCTTCACCGTCCGCCCAGACCCGGCCAACCCGCGTAATCTCTCCCTCGCACAGCGCGATGGCGATGTTCACCGAATAGCTGTACTCAGTCGTCTTCGGCTGCGGCTGGCCGCCCTTGCCGCCCCCGCTCGTCGTCGTGATCTCCTCGAAATCGGAGGCCCAGATCACCTGCCCGCCCAACCGCAGACGACCGTACAACTGGGTGACCGGGTCGCCTTCACCCGCGCCGGTCAGTCGAAAACGATCCACCTTGCCGGTCTCGACCGCCTGCGCGCCATTGCCGAGGATCTTCTGATCCACCACCCGGCCCAGCGTCGCGCCCACGGCGCGGCCAATCGCTACCGAAGACAGCCCGGCCAACGTGCCCCCCACCGAGCCGCCAACAGCGGCCCCTGCTGCGGAAAAAAGTATCGTCGCCATCAGGAGACCTCCTTGGGAAATTCAAAACACGCAGCAATGCGGCGTTGCCACGGAGCGCTGAGAGAACTCTCGACGACCCCGTGACCGGAATAGGCATGGATGAACCGCGGCGCCGGACCTGACACCGTCAGCAGCCCCAGATGTTTGGCGATCGCCCCCTGACGCATGCGAAACAGCAGCACATCACCGGGTTCGGCCACTTCCTTGCGGACCAGGTGGCGCGCGGCGGCCGCCCAAAGGCGCTCCTCGCCCTGCGGCTCGGACCAATCCATCGAATAGGCAGGCACCTCTTCGGGCTCGCGGCCAAAGACCTCCCGCCAGACGCCGCGCAGAAGGCCAAGACAATCGCAGCCCGCCCCCCTTGCAGAAGCCTGGTGCACATAGGGCGTCCCGATCCAGCCGCGCGCGCTGTCGATGATCTGTGCCGTTCTCATCTGAGCGACCCGCCCGTGTTCGCGCCGGTGCTTCTGGGCACCGAGACAACCCAATCCTCGCCCGGCAGATCAGGAAAGCCCTGATAGTTTTCGAAATTGTTGAACTTCAGCCGACAGGTCTCGGTTCGTTTGTCGCAACCCGCCACGAGGCGCACCTGCGTGCCTGTTTCAGCAAGACCGCGGATGGGCTCCCACAACTCGAGAACGCGCAGGGTGCCGATGACCCGATCAGCCTTGATCGTGCCCCACAACCCCTTGGCGGGCCCGTCCAGCACCTCAAGACGCCCCCGCGTGAACCAGTCTTCTTCAAAGCCCGGAAAGCCGTCCCAGGTGAAGGACCGCGCGCCATCAACCTGCTGCACGGCAAGCGCTGTGGCATAACCTTCGCGGCTGGTGTCGAAACGGCATGTACCATCGCCGAGCACCGCCGTGCATGGCTTTTGATAAACCCGCCCGACCGTGCGGTTCAACCCTTCGGTCAACCCGCGCAACTCCGCGCGAAAGCCGCCATCGGCGCGCGTCAAGTCACCGATAGTGCCCCGGAAATTCAGCCAATGCTGCGCGGTATCCGCCCAGTTCACCAACCATGCCCGCACCTCTGCCCCGTCAAACCGGCCTTGCTCTATCTCGTCTTCCCGCAGGGACGCATCGTTCAGCGCCCCGAGCGCTTCGGTGTTATCCACCGATAGCCCCGTCGATTGTGCCAGCGCCAATGCGCTCAGGCCTGTATCCGCCTGGAACGTGATGCCCGAGAATGTCAGGGGACGGTCGTGATCCGTAAACGCGAACACCACACCATCCTTGCGCGTGATCGCCCAGGCATGGCTCAACGTGGTGAGCCCGGTCGTCAGATGCGCCGCCAACGCTTCGTTGAAATCGGTCATCACACACGCACCTCGCGGATCGGAATGTCAGGCACCAGACCTGCGTGAAAGCTGGAGA
Organism: Sulfitobacter sp.; assembly: GCA_041573235.1. Lineage (GTDB taxonomy): Bacteria > Pseudomonadota > Alphaproteobacteria > Rhodobacterales > Rhodobacteraceae > Sulfitobacter. The sequence continues at coordinate 3,337 of JBFFQZ010000296.1, forward strand.
TATTGGTCAGCAGGCTGTCGCTGTCGAAACGCACCGGCACGTCGAATTCATAGCCCGCAAAGACGCGGGTATCGGGATCCGGCGGATGGTTGAACCGGATGATCCCCGTGGTCTCGTCCACGGTGTAATCAATCGTTTCGCGCTTTTCATCCTGTTCGACCATGACCAGAACCGACCCCTTGACCGGCTTGGTGATGGGCCGCTGATAGACGTGCCCGCCCGAGCGGTAGGTCTTGATGATCTGGAAACCCGTCGTCACACCATCGCCGGTGGCGATTTCCTGATCGTCATACGCAGTGTTGGCCGAAGGAATGGCGGATTTGTAATCCGACCAGTCTTTCCAGCGGAACCCGAACATCTGGCCGAAACGCGCCTCGTAAAATGAGATCACGCGCTCCACATCGTCCAGCGACCGCAGCCCCAGCCCCGCATCATAGACCCTGCGCGAATGTGCCCAGGGCGTGTTGCGCTCTTCAAAGCCGTTCGCCAGCGTAACCACATCCACCCGGCGCTGCGGTCCACCGATTGCGCCAAAGCTCAGGTCAGGCGGAAATTGTACATCGTGAAAATTCATGACTCGTCCCCTCGTTCAACGGTTTTTCTGACCAGCGCTCAATGCGCGGCTCATCTGTGCGGCAATCTGCCCCCTGCTGCGTTGAAAGC
>JBFFQZ010000297.1:0-3963 GCA_041573235.1 Sulfitobacter sp.
AGCTGCGCTCCGGCCGCGATCGGTTGCAGGAAGGTGGGCGGCACCATCGGGCCCGATACGCCTTTGACATTGATGAGCGCGCTGATGGCCTCATCCTCGGGGTGCCAAAAGCCCATCCATCGGCTGGAAAAATTGGCATCGACCTGTTCGCGCTCGGTCTTTGTCGCACGGTTGGACCCCCTGCGTTCCCAGATCATCAAGGCAACGATGCAAAGTGTCCCGTAGGCCGCGAGGATGAACGTGACGTTTCGCAGAAACTCCGAGCTTGTGTATTCGGTCGTCCAACCGGTCACATACAGGGCGAAAAGATAGCTCACAACGATCAACCATGCCACGATCCCGGACAGAAAGAAGGTGAGTCCAGCCGTGCTCAGACGTTGCCAGAGCCGACTGTTCGGTCGGTAGTAGAGAAAGGGCGTGCCGACCGTGCACCACTGCTTCAGATGTGGCAGTTCGACCCGGCGTTGCACCGCTTGGAGGAGCGTGTTGTAGATCACCGATCCGCCATGACTGTGCCCGATGATGAAGTAATCCGATCCTTCGGCTTCGTAATCTTGCAGCCGCTTCAGCAACTGGCCACCCGCGAGGCGGCGGTGCATCTCGCTGTTGGGGCCCTCTTCCCACTGGAACGGTGCCAGCTCGACCCGTTCGGCATCAAGGTCCAGACGATCTGAGAGCTCGGTCATGAAATTGCTGCCCAGCTGCCACCATTTGTCACCGGTTGCCGTTGTGTCTCCTGCCCCTGTGCCATGCACGGTAATGAGCTTGATCTTCCTGTCGCCTTTTCGCGTGCTTTCCTTCAGGCGCGGATCAGGCGAACCGCCAACGTCTTTCAATGTATCCATCACAATACTTTCTTTTCCGCAGCCAATACGCTGACGGTAGTTCAAACGATTGCAATTGGATAGTGAAGTCGCGTTCCTGTTTCTGCCCGTGGTGTTTGTCTGTCTGCCGATTGGCGTCCAGCGAACCGTGCCGCCACAAGTATTGGGCCAATGGCCGTGCGCCCGACACTGCAATCGGGTCAGAGCGGTTTTGCCCTCCGGTTCTTTCGTGGCCTGTCCGTCAATCGCCCGCTCCAAAGAAGCGCCTTTGAGCGATCGACCGCCCTATGGAAACCGGTCCCGTCGCCATGACGTACGGTCCGTCGTTATATTGTCGGGGAAACTAGGCTTGCGGTCATCGTTGGAGGTAATCACCAGCACCCGAAAAACATTTACAAAAAGGCATTGTGGAATAATGCTGAGGCATTTGATGATAATTGATCGCACAGACGGACGACACCTCGGGAATTAACGGTGCCATGAACAGGGAACGATAAAATGCAAACCAGGATAACAAAAGTGTCTGACACCAACAGGACAGATGATCCCGCAACCGGTGCCGATATCCGCGCATTTTCACATATTGCCTCAGACAATGCTGCGCACCACCCGGACAGCAATATTCGCGAAACGCTGGTTTCTGAAATCGATTGCATGGCCAGATTCCAGATCTCGAACGGCACGGTCATCGGTGCAGAAATTTCCGAAGCGCTCGCTTTGATGGAAGCGGGGCACCGACCGGACCTTGCCGATCTTATCCGAACACATCAGGCCCTTGCGGCGCTTTCCGACATTACGCCGCGTACGATCCGGATGATCCTCGAGGCAGGGCGCGGCGGAGCGGTTTCGGGGATGCTCGGCCCGACCCCGGCGGTGCGGCGGCTGACCTTGGCAACGCTCTTTTTCGCGATAGCCTTCTTCGTGACCAGCCTCTCGGGCGAGATCAATGTCGAAACCATGAATTCCAGCATCTACGAACTCGACGGTGCGAAGCTGGCGATCAAGCTGTTGCTTATCATTTCCTCTGCGGGGCTCGGCGCCGGTTTCGCTGTTCTCTTCGATGTCTGGCGCGATCTCAAGCAGTACAGGTTCGACCCCATCAGCGAAAGTGCGAACTGGATGCAGCTCGGTTTGGGCGTGATCGCAGGTCTTGTCCTGTCGGAGATCGTGAGCTCCGAACGGGTTCTGTCCGGCGCCAGTGCCGCGGGCGACGAGAGCATGATGTTGATCTCGGGGCCGCTGCTGGCGCTTGTCGGGGGGTTCTCGGCCACCATTCTGCATCTTGTCCTGAAAAACCTCGTGGATGCGTTCAAACGTGCCCTCGAACCGGGAAGCGACGAGCGGCCAGCCGGGGCCGTGCGAGGGACATCGGTGGTCAGCGATTCCGGACAGATTTCGAAGGATGTTCAGGGCGCAGAGCCGACGGAAAAGGGACCCTGAAAGGCCGAAGCTTTTCAGGACGCCTTGCAGTGGTTGGGCGCCCCTTGCGGGAAACCGGAGGGCCTGCGCGCCAGTTTTCCTTCACCATGGGCGCAGACTCTGATGTTCGGGCTGTGACCTGCGCCGCCATCCTGTGCACCATCTGTCTGCGATAAATCGCCTGGTTCATTCGGTGCCGGACAATTTTGGCCGCAGTTTCGCTGAGCTGCAGGCCGGAACCGAATTCTTTGAGCGCGCGGCAAATTCTCAGATGGAGGGTCCGGGAATTGAGCGATTGGAGGAGGCGCGAAGGCTCGGGCGTCCTGTTTTGCTTGTCTCGGGTCATATTGGAAATCCATACGCCGAACCCGTCTTTCTCAAGGGACTTGGTTATGAGGTTGGCTCTGTCTATCGCCGCCTCAACAACAGTTTCATGAATGAAAAATACGTTGAAGCTCTGGCCGGCATGGGCATACCGACCTTCGAGAAGGGAAAGAGAGGCATGGTAGCAGCTGTGCGGCACCTCAAGAACGGTGGCATTCTGGGCATGCTGATTGACGTGCATATCACTGGCGAGCCGTTGATGGATTTTCTGGGCAAACCCGCCGCCACATCGACAGCCAGCGCAGACCTTGCGCTGAAGTACGATGCCGCGTTGATACCGGTCTACGCACTGCGATGCCGGAATGGTCTGGATTTTCGTGTCATCCTGCAGGACGAAATTGCACATTCGGATCCGATGTCGATGATGAGGGCAATCGTTGACGGTTTCGAAGAACTTGTGACATCGAATATGGATCAGTGGTTTTGGATTCATCGCCGATGGAAGGGCGCAAATAAATCCAGTTAGAAGGCAGTCCTTGACAGTGTGCTTTGCCCCTTTGGACAGTCTTACGACCCGCACGAGGCAGCCCGGAACGGTAGACCCGATCCTGCCCCTGAACAGCTATTTGGCCCTGCCATCCGTGCAGACCGATTTGGAAAAGTTGCTGTTGCAGGTCGCCGACTCTCGCTAGGATGATCTTTCATCAGTCTGGAGGCCGAAAATGGAACTTATCGCGAAAGCGACAGCAGTGGTGGGGGGCGCCGTGGCGCTCCTGCGTCGGATAGGGGCGCCTGGACATCAGGCCATCGGAACAAGCCCGCAGATCCCGGATGCAAAGAAGCAAGGGATCATGACCCTGAAGATGCCCATCGCAGAAGGGTGGAAAGATGGCCGTGTGCCCACATGCGCGACCGGTCTGAAGGTGAACGCATTTGCATCCGGGCTGGATCATCCGCGCTGGATCGAGGTTCTGCCGAACGGAGACGTTCTGGTGGCGGAATCGAAAGAGCAGGCAGGGCCGCCCAAGACCCTGATGGACCACGCAGCACAGGCGACAATGCGGCGGGTCAAGGCGATCGGCGACAGCGCCAACCGCGTTTCACTGTGGCGAGACGCGGATGGCGACGGGGTGGCCGAAATACGCGAGGTCTTTGTCGAGAACGAAAACCAGCCCTTTGGCATGGCCCTGATCGGAGACAAGTTCTACCTTGGAAATACCGACGGCATTGTGGTTTTCGACTATGTTCCGGGTGCGACGTCATTGGCGGGAACCGGGCAAAAGCTCGTTGAGTTCAAGCCGCATGGGCACTGGACCCGCAGCCTGATCGTGTCTCCCGATGGCACCAAGATCTATGCCGGTGTCGGCTCTTTGTCGAATATCGGGGATCAGGGTAT
>JBFFQZ010000298.1:0-3948 GCA_041573235.1 Sulfitobacter sp.
CGACCTGCGCCGTGCCGCCCGCTGCGCGAACCGCATCGCGGATCAGCGTGGGATAACGCTCAAACGGCTGATGTGCCGACAGCATGTCGTTATAGGCGGTCACGATGCCCAGATTGCCCTGGGTGCCTGTCGCCAGCGCCTCCTGGTCGGGGCCGGCGGCGGCAAAGGCATGGGCCTGCCCACTACAGGACAGATGCCCGCGCGAAGGTCCCTTGCTGGTCGCAGCCGCCATCCGCTCGAGATACGGGCCGCGGCTATCCTGACTGCGTGCGATGATGCGATCGGTGATCTCGATGAGCTTGGGGTTCAGTGCCATTGATTTCATCCTGTCGTCTGAAGATTAGTTAGCGCTAACATAGCATACCACGTACAGAGCGGAAACCGGAATTTACGAAACCGGCCATCTGGCAGGCTAACGTCAAAAGCTCTGGCTTCCAAGGTGCCGCGCGCGCCGGACGGAACGATGGTATCTCGCCTAATTTGCCGAAAACCGTCGCTGTGCCGGATGGCGCGATATCCGGCAGGCGCGCCCTGTCTGGCGCATGTCGAAAATTCACGCGAAGAAGCGTACAGTATACAACGGTATACTGTGGACGTTTCACCTATCATCCGATAAGGAGCGGACAACATATTTCCAGGAGGTTTCCTATGTCTGATATCATCTACACCAAAGTGGACGAAGCGCCTGAGCTCGCGTCGGCGTCCCTGCTGCCCATCATCCAGAAATTCGCCGCCGCCGCGGGCGTTTCAGTCGGCACAAAGGACATCAGCCTTGCAAGCCGCATCCTGGCCACCTTTCCCGAGCATCTGAGCGAGGCCCAGCGCCAGTCCGACGATCTGGCCGAACTGGGCCAACTCGTGAAGACGCCGGATGCCAACGTCATCAAGCTGCCCAACATCTCCGCATCCGTGCCGCAGCTGGTGGCCGCCGTGAAGGAGCTTCAGGCGCAGGGGTATGCCCTGCCGGACTATCCCGAAGTGCCGCAGACCGATGCAGAAAAGGCGATCCGGACCAAGTACGATGGTCTGAAGGGATCTGCCGTGAACCCGGTCCTGCGCGAAGGCAACTCGGATCGCCGCGCGGCCAAGGCAGTCAAGAACTTTGCCCAGAAGAACCCGCACCGCATGGGCGACTGGTCCGCAGACAGCAAGACACGGGTCGCGACGATGTCCGGCGGCGACTTCTTCTCCAACGAGGCATCGGCCACGCTCCCCGCTGAGGCGACCGCCCGCATCGTGCTTGAAACCGCCGAGGGCGAAACAGTCCTGAAAGACGCCGTCAGCTACCCCGCAGGTACCGTCGTCGACGCCACGTTCATGAGCGCGGCAGCCCTGGATGAATTCCTCACCACTGAAATAGACGCGACAAAGGCCGACGGCACCCTGTTTTCGCTGCACATGAAGGCAACGATGATGAAGGTGTCGGACCCGATCATTTTCGGCCATGCGGTCAAGGCGTTCCTCGCGCCGGTGTTCGAAAAGCACGGGCAAGCGATGGCGGATCTGGGCGTGAACCCGAATTCGGGCCTCGGAGATCTGCTTGCGCGGGTTGAGGGCAATGCCGAGATCAAGGCCGATATCGACGCCTGCATAGCGGCGCGTCCGCCGATGTACATGGTCGATTCCGACAAGGGCATCACGAACCTGCACGTGCCGTCGGACGTGATCATCGATGCGTCGATGCCCGCACTGATCCGCGCAGGCGGCAAGGGCTGGGGCCCTGACGGCAACGAATCCGACACGACCTGCGTCATTCCGGATGCGTCCTATGCGCCCGTCTATGACGAAACGATCAAATTCTTCAAGGAAAACGGCAAGCTGAATCCGGCGACCGCAGGCACCGTCCAGAACATCGGCCTGATGGCGCAGAAGGCCGAAGAGTACGGATCGCACCCGACAACATTCGAGATCCCGGCCGCCGGTACGGTCAAGATGATCCTCGATGACGGCACCATCCTGCACAGCCACAGCGTCGAGACAGGCGACATCTGGCGCTCGGCCTCGGCGCGCAAGGCCCCGATCGAGGATTGGGTGAACCTGGCCATCGACCGCCAGAAGGCCGAAGGCTGCCGCGCGATATTCTGGCTGGACGCGAACCGTGCCCATGACGCGCAACTGATCGCCTACGTCAAGCCGATCCTGGAAGCCAGGGGCGTCACCGACAAATTCGAGATCATGTCCCCCCGCGAAGCCACCCGCGCGTCGCTCGAGACAATCACGAAGGGCGAGAACACCATCGCCATCACCGGCAACGTGCTGCGCGACTATCTCACCGACCTTTTCCCGATCCTCGAACTGGCGACCTCCGCAACGATGGTGTCGATCGTGAAGCTGATGAACGGTGGTGGCATGTTCGAAACCGGCGCGTGCGGATCGGCGCCCAAGCACGTGCAACAACTGGTCAAGGAAAACCACCTGCGGTGGGACAGCCTGGGCGAGTTCTGCGCATTGGGAGAAAGCCTGACCTTCCTGGCCGACGCCAAGGACAACGAAAAAGCGCGCGTGTTGGGCAAAGCGGTGGATGTGGCGACCCAGGGCATTCTGGACAATAGCAGATCGCCTTCGCGCAAAGTCGGCGAGCCTGACAACCGCGACAGCCACTACTGGTTTGCGCGCTACTGGGCCGAAGCGCTCGCGGCACAGAAGGGCGACGCGGAGCTTGCCGCTCATTTCGCACCGATCGCCGAGGCGTTGACCGCGAACGAGGACAAGATCACGGCAGAGCTGGCTGCGGCCCAGGGCGCGCCTGCCGATCTGGGCGGTTATTATCATCCAGCTCCCGCCAAGGCGAAGGCCGTGATGCGCCCCTCGGAGACCTTGAACGCAATCATCGACGCGTAACCCCGCTCAGACAAACCACCAAGGGGCCGCGCACCGTCAACGGCAGCGCGGCCCTTTCCTTTTCGTCCTACGGGCCCGCGCTGACTGCTTTGCTCCGGACAGCCCCGAGGCGCTTGTTCCGACCTCTCGGAACGCGCCGGGACTCGGTTCGCACGGTGCGCCCACTCGGCTGAGGGCTTCATGCTGTTGCGCGGACCGGCTTTGGTGCGTGCGGAATCCACCAGTATTGGATGTTCGCATAGGGGATGGTCGATTTCAGCAAACCGGCGTCCTTTCGGATCCCGGTTGCCAGTCACCCAAGGCCCGGCGTTCGTTCTGATATCAAAGGCTCCGGACGCCCACCGAAGGCCAGAAGCCACTGAGCCCTCTGCGCTGGACCTCACCGGGAACTGGTGGAATTCCCCCTGCGCCCGATATGACGGCAAGGCGCCCATGTCAGAGAACTGTTCAGGAGGTTTTGCCTTATCGCTGGATAAACGCGAGCGATGTGCCCTGTAGATTGCCGGGAGGGCCTGCAAAGCGTTTTGCCGAACGAATGTGGTTCGGAGCCGGACGCCTGCGAGATGACGCTCTGGTTCAGTGAAAAATTCCCAGAGTCCTCGGTCCACGTCTGGATCGACCGGCACCACTTGAAGGCGGCCAATAGACCCGCGGCGTCGCCATCATGGCACTATCGGCTGGCTCCAGCAGCCAATAGGGGATTTCTGGCTTCGGATTCCGAGATACAGAACGCTTGACCGGATACCTGCGGTGACAAGCGCTCGAACAGCAATGAATAAAGGCGGCTTACGCTTGCACCGGGAATGCCTTGCGCCGCCGACAAGCCCTGTGGGTTATCAAAAAACACTATCGGCGGGTGGCGTAAGCCGCCCTTTTTTGTGTCTACACATCATCAGTACGCATCGGCATCTCTACGCACTCGATGCGAATATTTGCACAACCGGATCTCGCGTTCAGCTTCGCGAGGTGTGTCATCTCAATTGCCTCAGACTTTATGAAAAGTCGGCGTTCGGAAACATCACGACCTGGGAAACTGACCGAGAGAAATATTAAATTGGTTTTGGGCACTGCAATCTGTGACCAATGTTTACAAGGACAGAGGCTAAG
>JBFFQZ010000299.1:0-3925 GCA_041573235.1 Sulfitobacter sp.
ACCTCTGATAGATGGCGTGGAGCAGGTAGGCCAGCGTCCGATCGAGGACGCGCGTGTTCGACTTGCCTCGCCCCGGATCGACGCCAATCAGCAGCTGGTCTGCCCGGGGCTTGCGAAAGTGCACGAGCTGCCGGGCGAAGCGCAGGTCCTGATCCGTGAGCACCGTGCCGCGCCGGTCCTGTTGCGCGTCACAGGGCCAGTGCCCCAGCCTGATGCGTGGCCCGTCCGCGGTGCGAAGCCACCAGGCCTGTCCGCCTGTCGGCCCGTCCGCAACATCGTGGAAAAGCGGTGCCTGGTCCAAAGGTCAGCTCAGGACCGAGCCAAGCTGCATCGCCATACCCATGTCGCCATCCACGGCCAGCTTGCCGCTCATGAAGGCGGATGTCGGATTCATGTCGCCGCTCATCATCGCCTCGAAGGTTTCCGCGCTGGCGGTCAGGGTCACGTCGGCCTCTTCATCCGCGGCGCGTGCGCCGGTGGCATCGACCATGACCGCGCCTTCGCCTTCGATCACGAATTTCGCCGATCCGGCGAAGCCGCCGCTTCCCATCTTTTCGTTCAGCGCGGCCACTGCCGCTGCAATCACATCGCTCATTCGCGTGGTCCTTTTTTCCTGCGCGGGGGCTAACAATTCCCGATCCGCGCGTTACACTCTTGTTTTATGATCGCGTTCTTTCACAATCTCAAACCTGTCGTTGCGGCATTTTGCGCGATAGTGCTTTTTTCCTTACCCGTGCAGGGGCAGGGCGCCGCCGCGCCCTCTGTGCCGCTGGACACGCTTTACGACCGTCTGGCCACCGCGACCGAGGCAGAAGCCACCGGGATCGAGCGTGAAATCCGCCTGGAATGGCGCAAGACCGGCTCTGCGGCGATGGATCTGCTGCTCAAACGCGGACGTGACGCGCTGGAACGGGGCGATTTCGCGGCCGCCGTCGCGCATCTGACCGCGTTGACCGATCACGCGCCCGATGTGGCCGAGGGCTATCATGCCCGGGCACGTGCCTATTTCCGCATGGATCAGATCGGTCCTGCCGTCGCCGATCTGGAAAAGGCGCTTGCCCTTGATCCGCGTCACTACGAGGCGGCCCATGGCCTTGCCGTGGTGTTCGAAGAACTGGGCCGCCCGCAGCAGGCCTATGCCGCCTATCAGCTTGTGCTTTCCATCCATCCCCATTACGACCCCGCCGCCGAGGCGGTGACGCGGCTCAAGGCCCAAGTCGAGGGTCTCAAACTCTGATCGGGGAACAGGCCCATGGGGCAGCCTTCACGGATCACGGCGGTCCTCGGGCCGACGAATACCGGCAAGACGCATTACGCCATCGAACGCATGCTGGGGCACCGGACGGGCATCATCGGCCTGCCGCTGCGGCTTCTGGCGCGCGAGGTCTATGACAAGATCGTCGCGGCGCGCGGGCCCTCGGTGGTGGCGCTGGCCACTGGCGAGGAACGGATCGTGCCGCCGCGCACCCAGTATTGGGTCTGCACGGTCGAGGCGATGCCCGAGGGGATGGGCGTCGATTTCCTGGCGGTGGACGAGATCCAGCTTTGCGCCGATCCCGAACGCGGCCATGTCTTCACCGACCGTCTGCTGCGTGCGCGCGGGCTTCACGAGACGTTGTTTCTGGGGTCCGACACGATGCGCGGCACCATTGCGGCGCTGGTCCCGCAGGCGCAGTTCATGCGCCGCGAGCGGATGTCGCGCCTGACCTATGCAGGTTCGAAAAAGATAAGCAGAATGCCTGCGCGCAGCGCGATTGTGGGATTTTCGGTTGATAATGTATATGCCATTGCCGAGCTGATCCGCCGCCAGAAGGGCGGTGCCGCGGTTGTCATGGGGGCGCTTTCCCCCCGCACCCGCAACGCGCAGGTCGAACTTTATCAGAATGGCGATGTCGATTACCTGGTGGCGACCGATGCCATCGGCATGGGGCTGAACCTGGATATCAACCATGTCGCCTTTTCGTCGCTGACCAAGTTCGACGGCCGGCGGATGCGGCATCTGGCCCCCAATGAGCTGGCCCAGATCGCGGGCAGGGCCGGGCGCGGCATGGCGGATGGCACATTCGGCGTGACCGGCGAGGCGGAACCGCTGGAGGATGAGGTCGCCGAGGCGATCATGGAGCATCGCTTTACCCCGATCCGCAAACTGCAATGGCGCAATCACGCGCTGCAGTTCGGCCAACTGGATGCGCTGATCGCCTCTCTCGAGGATGTGCCGCAGGACGATCTGCTGGTCCGGGTGCGCGAGGCGGATGACCTGATGGCGCTGAAATCGCTGTCCCAGGTGGCCGAAGTGCGCGCCCGCGCCTCGGATGCGGCCTCGGTCCGGCTGCTGTGGGATGTCTGCCGCATTCCCGACTTTCGCGGGATCAGCCATGCCGAACATTCCAGCCTGCTGGAGGCGATCTTCAACTTCCTGCACCAGTCGGGCCGCGTGCCGGATGACTGGCTGGCGACCCAGATCAAGCGGATCGACCGCACCGAGGGCGAGATTGACACATTGTCGAAACGTCTGGCCTTTATCCGGACATGGACTTATGTGGCGCAGCGCAGCGGTTGGGTCCGCGATGAAAGTCATTGGCGCGAGGCGACGCGCGCTGTAGAAGATCGTTTGTCGGACGCGCTCCATGCGCGGCTGACCCAGAGATTTGTGGACCGCCGCACGTCCGTTCTGTTGCGGCGGCTCAAGCAGAAGGAGGCCCTTTTGGCCGAAGTGAACGACAAGGGTGAAGTGACCGTCGAAGGTGAATTCGTCGGCCGTCTCGAAGGGTTCCGGTTCCGTCAGGACCGCGACGCCACCGCGCAGGAGGCCAAGACGATCCGTCAGGCCAGCATTTCCGCGCTTGCGCCACATTTCAATCTCAGGGCAGACCGTTTCTACAACGCGCCCGATACCGAGATTGATTTCACCGAACAGGGTGGCCTCATGTGGGGCGATCAGGCGGTGGGCAAGCTGGTGGCGGGGGCTGATCCGCTCAAGCCGCAGGTCGCGGCTTTCGTCGATGACGAGGCGGGCCCGGAGGTGGCGCAGAAGGTGCAGCGCCGCCTGCAACATTTCATCGACCGCAAGATCGCGGCCCTGTTCGAGCCCCTGCTGGCCCTCAGCCGCGACGAGGCGTTGAACGGTCTGGCGCGCGGCTTTGCCTTCCGCATGGTCGAAAACCTGGGCATCCTGCCGCGCGCCAGCGTGGCCGAAGAGGTCAAGGCCCTGGATCAGGAAGCCCGCGGCGCCCTTCGCAAGCACGGCATCCGTTTTGGTCAGTTCACCGTGTTCATGCCGCTGCTGCTGAAACCCGCCCCCACGCGACTGCGTCTGGTGCTGTGGTCGCTGGCGCGCGGTCTGGACGAATTCCCCGAAGCCCCGCCACCGGGTCTGGTCACCGTGCCCACGATCAAGGACGCGCATCCCGAGTTTCACATCATGTCGGGCTATCGCGCGGCAGGTGAGCGGGCGATTCGCATCGACATGCTGGAACGCCTGGCCGACATGCTGCGCGCCGAAGACAGCCGCACCGGGTTCGAGGCCAAGGCCGACATGCTGTCGATCACCGGCATGACGCTGGAGCAGTTCGCCGACCTGATGCAGGGCCTGGGCTACAAGGCCGAGCGGGGCGAGCGCCCCAAGGTCAAGGCCGCCGAGGCGCCAGAGGCCGCAGCGCCGACGCAAACCGCCGCCGAAGGCACCACCGAAGCCGCGGCGCCGGAAGATGCGCCAGCGCCGACCGAGGCCGAAGCCGAGGCACAGGCAGAGCCGCAAGTGGACGCCCCGGCCGCGCCTGTTGCAGAAGCACCGGCCGAACCTGCCGAGATGGAAGTCTTCTACAGCTTCACCTGGGGCCGCAAGCCGCCGTCGCAGCAGGGCCGTCCCGGACGCGGACGTCAGGGCCAGGGCGCACAGGCCGACCAGCCGCAAGCCGAAGGCGAG
>JBFFQZ010000300.1:0-3903 GCA_041573235.1 Sulfitobacter sp.
ATGTTCAACGCCATCGACAAGCTGCTGGGGCGGCTGCCCGGGCGGCTGAGCTATGTGACGGTGCTGGGCGGGACCGCCTTTTCGACGCTGTCGGGTTCGTCGATGGGATCGACGGCATTGCTGGGGTCGCTGATGGTGCCCGAGATGACCCAGCGTGGATACAAGAAACACATGTCCATCGGGCCGATCCTCGGCACCGGGGGGCTGGCGATCATCATCCCGCCCTCGGCACTGGCGGTGTTGCTGGCGACGCTGGCGCGGATCGACGTGGGCGCGCTGTTGATCGCGGGGATCATTCCGGGGCTGATCCTGGCGTCCTTCTATATCGCCACGATCTATATCCAGACCCGCATCGACCCCGACGCGGCCCCGGCCTATGACGTCGAGCCGCTGGCCACGGGGCAGAAATTCGGGCTGCTGTTCAAGGACATCCTGCCGATGCTGTCGGTGATGGTGGTGATCGTGATCGGCATGGTTGGCGGGCTGATCACCCCGTCCGAGGCTGCCGCCTTTGGCGCGCTTGGCGTGTTGATCCTGGCCGTGCTGTTCCGCTGCCTGAGCTTCGAGGCGATGAAGAAATCCATCGTCGGCGCGCTGCGGGTGACATTGATGGCATATCTGATCGTCTTTGGCTCTGCCACCTTCAGCCAGCTTCTGGCGTTTTCGGGCGCGTCTTCGGGGCTGATCAAATGGGCGACGGCGTTTGACCTCGCGCCCATCGCCATGCTGCTGGTGATGTTTGCGGTGCTGTTGTTGCTGGGGATGTTCATGGAGCAGATCTCGATGATGCTGCTGACCGTGCCGATCTTCTTTCCGCTGGCGACGACGCTGGGGTTCGATCCGATCTGGTTCGGGCTGATCATCCTGCTCGCGCTTGAAATCAGCTTTACCACACCGCCTTTCGGGTTGCTGCTGTTCGTGATGAAGGGGGTCGCGCCGAAAGAAACGACCATGCGCGAAATCTATGGCTCGGCGATTCCCTACATGGCCTGTTCGATGTTGCTGGTGGCGCTGTTGATCCTGTTCCCGCAACTGGCGCTTTGGCTGCCGGGGTTGTAACGGCGGTATGCCGGTCTACTTTCCCCATATACTCTGAGCGGCCGCTGATTTATTCAGGTGACGAATCCCGGTGCGACCCGATGCCGTCTTGTTGGAGCTTTGACCCATGCGTTTTCTACCCTTGTCATTGGCGGCTGTTCTGGCCCTCTTTGTCGCGCTTCCCGCAACGGCACAGGAGCGGTCGTTCAATTTTGCCCTGCACGGCGGCATCGCCGCTGGACCGGAATATCCGGGCAGCGACGGGTTCAAGGTCGGGCCCGACCTGGGGTTTACCTTTGGCGCGCTTGAGTGGGGCCGGATGAACGTCGGCAACGGCGTGCACGGCATTCCTGACGCGGGGCTGTCGATGCGCGGCGCGCTGCGGGTGGTCGGGTCGCGCGATGCGGCCGAGACACCGGCGCTTGCGGGGCTCGAAGACATTGATAGGGCGGTCGAGCTGGGATTGGGCGTGACCTATTCCCAGACCGCGTGGACAGCGTTCGGCGAGGTCCGCAAGGGCGTGACCGGACACAGCGCAGTGACCGGCACCGTTGGCGCGGACCTGGTATTTCGCCCCTCCGACCGCTGGCTGGTCAAGGCCGGGCCGCGGGTGAATTTCGGTGACAGCGATTATGCGAATACATATTTCGGCGTGTCCGCGGCAGAGGCGGCTGCGTCACGGTTTGCCGCCCATGACGCCCAAGGTGGCGCGCTGGGTGCCGGGGTCGAGGTGCAGGGCACCTATTTCCTGGACGACACATGGGCGCTTGAAGGCGCAATCAGCTATGAGCGGTTGTTGGGCGATGCCGCAGACAGCCCGATAACGGCGACCGGGTCCGAGGACCAGTGGCGTTTGCGCATCGGCGTGAGCCGTATGTTCACACTGAATTTCTAAGGAGCTTTTCATGAATCTTGACGAGGCAATGCAGGGCCGCCGGAGCATCCGCGGCTTTCTGGACAAACCCGTGCCGCGCGCACTGATCGAGGAGGTGATCGCGCTGGCCAACCGTGCGCCGTCGTCGATGAACACCCAGCCCTGGCATTTGCATGTGCTGACCGGTGCGCCGCTCGAACGGGTGCGCGAGGGCAATTCCACCCGTATGCTGAACGGTGTGCCGCCGGTGCGCGAGATCGTCGATCACGGCGCCTATGAAGGACCGCACCGTGACCGCCAGGTGGGCATTGCCAAGCAGCTTTTCGCGGCGATGGGCATCGCGCGCGACGACAAGGAGATGCGGCAGGATTGGGTGATGCGCGGGTTTCGCCAGTTCGATGCGCCGGTGTCCATCGTCGTGACCTTTGACAAGAGCCTTGAGGGCGGCACCATCGCTCACTTCGATCTGGGCGCGGTGACCTACGGGCTGACGCTGGCCGCATGGTCGCGCGGTCTTGGGTGCGTGATCAACGGGCAGGGGATCATGCAGTCTCCGGTGGTGCGTGAACATGCGCAGATCCCCCAGGACCAGGTGATCATGACCTGCGTCGCGATGGGCTGGCCCAATGATGCGTTTGAAGCGAACGCCGTCGTCTCCACCCGGCGCGAGGTCAATGAGGTCGCCCGCTTCGTCGGGTTTGACGACTGAGGATCACCGGGGGCGGCCCCCGGTGGCGGTGTGGCCTGTTGTCAGATTGAGCGGCTAAAGCCCCAGATCAGCTGGCGCAGGCCAAGTGCTGCGCCGCCGACGATGGACAGCAGCGTCAGTGGCGCACTGTAGGCCAGCACGGAAAAGGCGGAGAGGCCCTGACCGACGCTGCATCCGACCGCCACGACCGCACCGAAACCCATCAGCGCGGCGCCCAGGATCTGACGGCGCAGCTCACGCGGGTCATCGCAGGCTTCCCAGCGGAAATGGCCTTTGAACAGGCTGCCCAGGAACGCGCCGATCAGAACGCCCATCACCGAACCCGTGCCAAAGCTGATTGAATTGCCTGATGAGGTCATCACGTAGAGCATCGTCTCTCCGATCGGAGCCGAGAACGTGTGGCTGAGGACCGGTGTCGCATCGAACCCGTGGTCCGACACCCATTGCGTCCCGGCCCAGCCCGAGACGATGGCACCCCCCGCGACCGCGCCCCAGAACATGTGGCTGGGTGATTGCCGCATCCCCCTGTGCGCCAGCGTCAGCAGCACGATCAGAACACCAATGGCCATGCCGATACGTTCGACGGACTGGCCGGTCAGCCGCGCACCGAGATAGGCAAGGCTGGGGGCCTCGCTTGTCAGCTCTGCCATGCCGAAGGTCCAGATGCGCAGGGACGACAGCGGCCCGCCCAGGGTGACATAGGCCGACACCCCCATCACCAGGACGATGACGAAGGATCGCAGGTCGCCGCCGCCAAGCCGGGCCAGCGCGCCGTAACCGCAATTGCCCGAGAGGGCCATGCCATAGCCGAAAACGAACCCGCCGAAGATACTCGCGACGGGGTTCCACCCGCGCGACAGATAGAGCGTCTCCCTCAGATCAAGCAGCCCGGCCGCGGACAGCGCGAAGCTGCCGGTCACAGCGACCCCGATGGCGATGCCCCACATCCGCAGGCGCAACGTGTTTTCGCCGTAGAAGACATCTTCGATGGCGCCAAGCGTACAGAAACGGCCGATCCGCGCCGCCAGCCCAAGCAGAATGCCGCCCAGAAGGCCAATCGCGGCGACAAGCACCGGCTCTGAAATGAATTCCAGCATCTTGCAGTCCCTCAGGCGTTACACGACCGTTGGCAGGACATCGTGCTCACTCTGTTCGGCAAAACAGATCATAGACGACTTCCATTATTTGTTTTGGACGGTCGTCGGTCAAGCTGTAGTAGATCGTCTTGCCTTCCCTTCTGGGCGTGACGAGACCTTCCAGCCGCAGCCGGGACAGTTGTTGC
>JBFFQZ010000301.1:0-3881 GCA_041573235.1 Sulfitobacter sp.
AAGTCCGTCGCGATGGTCGGCGACGGCGTCAACGACGCGCCGGCGCTGGTGCAGGCGGATTGCGGCATCGCCATCGGCGCCGGCACCGACGTGGCGGTGCAGTCGGCCGACATCGTGCTCGTCCGCAATGACCCGCGCGACGTCACCGCGATCCTCGCGCTGTCGCGTGCGACCTACCGCAAGATGATCGAGAACTTCATCCTCGGCGCCGGATACAATGTTGTCGCGATCCCGCTCGCCGCCGGCGTCGCCTATGCCTGGGGCATCGTGCTGACGCCGGCGGTCGGTGCCGCGCTCATGTCGGCCAGCACGGTTGTCGTCGCGATCAACGCCAAATTGCTTGAGCGCCGCCGCAAGGACATAGCAGCGCTTGGCCTCACCGAAACCTGAATTCTGGATGCAGGACAATGACCGAACACCACGAACATAAACCAAAGGACGGCTTCTGGAGATCGCGGACGGGCATCACGCTTCTCGTCTTCCTCGGCGTTGCGGCGCTGCTGCTTGGCTGGGGGCACCGGGCGCATCTTTTCGCAGGCGACGTATTCGCGGTTCTGCTGCTGGTCGGCTGCTTCGTCATGCACCTCTTCATGCACGGCGGACATGGTGGCCACGGCGGCGGTGGCAGCAGATGACCGACACCGTTCCCGCCTATGGCCTCTGGATTCTGGTGATCGTCAACTCGGCGATCTTCATCCTTTTCGCGTTCAGTTTTTTCAAGCCGCAGACTACGCGCGACTGGCGCTCGTTCGGCGCCTTCAGCGCCTTCATCGTCGCGCTCTTCACCGAAATGTATGGCTTCCCGCTAACCATCTACCTGCTCTCGGGCTGGCTGCAGAGCCGTTATCCCGGCGTCGACTGGCTGTCGCACGATGCGGGCCACCTGCTTGAGATGCTGTTCGGGTGGAAGGCGAACCCGCATTTCGGACCCTTCCATATCCTGAGCTTTCTATTCATCGGGGCTGGATTCGTGCTGATCGGCGCGGCCTGGCGGGTGCTGTATGCCGCGCAACGCTCGCGCAAGCTGGCGACGGGGGGGCCGTATGCGCGTGTCCGGCATCCGCAATACGTCGGTTTCGTCCTCGTGCTTTCCGGCTTTCTCCTGCAGTGGCCGACGCTTCTGACACTTGCGATGTTCCCGGCCCTGGTCTGGATGTACGTCCGTCTCGCCCGAAGCGAGGAGAGAGAGACCGAGGCCGAATTCGGCGCGGTCTGGCGCCGTTATGCCGCGGAAGTGCCTGCATTTGTGCCGCGTCGGATGCGGTTGGTGAAGGAATGACCGGTGCGAGCCATCCCTGACCTTCGGGGTCCAAGGCGGTCCACATGGCAGCGCTGGGGCAGGAGAGGGACTTCAAATCCGACCGAACCGCCACTCTCTCCGGGTGGCGCCAACTTTGGTTGGCATCAGTTCCGGTATGCGGTGGCTGGGCTTCGGTCCGAACAGGCGTTGCAAATCTTCAGTCTGCCGTGGGGGCCTCCAGCGCCTTTTTCGCGCAGGCGACACTGACGTCCCCTTCTGCCACGATCGCTTTTGCGACGCGGTCGATCTCGCTGCCGGTCGCGCCTGCGGTGATCGCGATATTGCGCGCGTGCAGTGTCATGTGTCCCTGTTGAATGCCTTCGGTGGCCAAAGCCCGCAGCGCGGCCATATTCTGCGCCAGACCGACGGCCGCCGTCACCTCGGCAAGTTCCCGTGCGGACGAGACTTTCATAAGGTCAAGCGCGGCCTGTGCGGCCGGATGGGTGCGCGTGGCCCCACCGACGATACCGAGCGCCATCGGCATTTCCAGCGTTCCGACAAGCGCGCCGTCTTTGGCGATCTCCCATGTCGTCAGCGATGTATAACGGCCTGAGCGTGCGGCAAAGGCATGGGCACCCGCCTCGACGGCACGCCAGTCGTTGCCGGTGGCCAAAACGACCGGGTCAATGCCGTTCATGATGCCCTTGTTGTGGGTCGCCGCACGATAGGGATCGATCAGCGCCAGCGCGCAGGCCTCGACAATGCCCTGCGCGACTTCGGCACCGTCAGATGTCTTTGTCGTCAATGCGTCGGTGGGCACCCTTACGCTGGCTGTGACGATTCTCTTGTCAGCCAGATTGGACAGGATGCGCAGGCGCACCTTTCCGCCGGTGATTTCCTCGACGTCCGGGGCCACGGCCTCGGCCATGGTGTTGACCGTATTGGCGCCCATGGCGTCCCGCACATCCACCAGAAGATGCAAGACGACCATCGGGCCGATCGGACTGTCGGAAAAGACGTGAACTTCGATGTCCTTGCATCCTCCGCCGAGGCCGATCAGGACCGTGTCCCTGGAATTCGCTTTTTCCAGCAGAGCGTCGCGTTGCGCCAAAAGCAACGCGCGCGCGCCGAACGGGTCGCCAAGCCCCACGATCTGGATCTGCGCCCGCATGATCGGCGCGGTCGAACTTGTTCGAAATCCACCGCCTTCGCGGGCGATCTTGGCCATGTAAGAGGCCGCGGCGACAACGGAGGGTTCCTCGACGGCCATCGGTACGAGATAATCGCGGCCGTTGACCTTGAAATTCGTGGCGACACCAAGCGGCAATTCGAAAGTGCCGATGACATTCTCGATCATTCCGTTCGCCACATGAAGCGCAAGAGCCGGGGCATCCGACAAAGCTTCAACGGCAGAAGCGTCGATGCCGGCCGCCTGCGACACGGCCTTGAGCCGCGCGTCCGGCTCCATGTCGCGCATTCCCTTGATCCGCGACGAAGGGGTGGCATTGCTTTCTTTGGACATTGTTATCTCCGTTTGGAACCTCGACAAGATACTTACCGCGATGACCGGGAGAAGGAACCGTTTTCGCACCGTTTCGGGCGCCAACCGCCGCTTTTGCGATCAGCGGGCCCGTGCGTGCCTGCTTGTCGCGGGCGAGGTGCGGGCAGGTCCGGCATCGCGGAGCCGCCGACGCACTGCTGCACTGCGGACAGGTCGGCCGATACCGGGGCATTCGTGATGGCGCATGGCAACAGGGTGCCGAAGGAGCGGGCGGTCAGTGCCGGAGGGGACATTCGGGCCTGTCGGAATGCGGGGTGTCTTGGGGTCAGGTCACAACCGCAGAAAAAACAGATGACGGGGCGGAATACCTTTCAAAGATGCTCGTATAGCTATGGATTTCCACCCGGCTTATGTGCGAAACCTGCAACATGTTAGAGAACCAACAGCCGATCCAGAAGGATAAGTTGCACGATCAGGTCTATGATCGGCTGTGTACACTGTTGCGCGAGGGGGAGTTCACACCTGGTCAGGCCGTGCCCGTCTCGCAGGTGGCCAAGGCTTTTGGTCTCAGCGCCATGCCCGTGCGCGAAGCACTGACACGGCTTCTTGCGATCGGTGTTCTGGCGAATGTCTCGGGCCGCTCCGTCGGTGTGCCGGTGCTCAGCTTCGAAGAACTAACCGATCTGCGCAATGTGCGGGTCGAGATCGAGGCGCTTGCCGTCCGGTGGGCGGTTCAGAACCGCGATGACGCTTTCCTGGCTGAACTCGACGTCTTGCTGGAGCGTCTCGAAAGCACCGAGCGGTCGGGCGATGTCCACAGCTACATCAAGACCAATTACGAGTTCCACCTTCGTCTGTACCAGCAATCTGGATCACCTGTTCTGACTGAGGTCATAGATACGCTCTGGTTGCGCGTCAGCCCGCATCTCTATCGGTTGGAGCATGAGGATCAGTACAAGGTTTCCAACGTTCATCACCGCGATATCGTCGAGAGCGTCCGGCGGGGGGATGCCGAAGCGGCCTCCGACGCTCTGGTTGCCGACCTGTCGGACGCCTATGACGTGCTGGTCCGGGCACTCTTTGCACGTGAGTCGGCCTGACAGGCAGACCGCAGGGTAATCGAGCCGCAGGCCGCTTCGT
>JBFFQZ010000302.1:0-3845 GCA_041573235.1 Sulfitobacter sp.
CGCGGGCCACGACGTGATCGCGGGGGGCTTCGGTGCCGATACGCTGATCGGCGGGTCCGGCGACGACAGGCTCACCGGTTCGGCGCTGGGGGACATGATCTTTGGCGGCGACGGGGATGATTTCATCAACGGCGGCTTCGGCTATGATCTGATCAATGGTGGCGCGGGGGCGGATGGATTTTTTCACCTCGGGGTCGCGGATCACGGCAGCGACTGGATCCAGGACTTCACCGGCAGCGAGGGCGATGTGCTGATCTTTGGCCAGCCGGACGCGCGGGCGGGTGATTTCCAGGTCAACTTCGCCTTCACCCCCGGCGCGGGGCAGGCGGATGTTGCGGACGCCTTCGTGATCTACCAGCCCACGGGACAGATCGTCTGGGCGCTGGTCGATGGTGACGCGCAAGACATCGCGCTCCAGATCGGCGCAGATGTCTTCATTTTCTAGCGCGCTGGCGTCCGGCGCCGCTTCGCGCTATGCACCCGCGCAACCATATTGCCGGGGCCCGACCGATGAACGCCTTCAATACCACACCACTGCCGCTGATTTTCCGTGACCACAACATCGTGCTGTCATTCGCGCCAAAGTCGGCCTGCAGCCATGTGGTCCTGTGGTTCTACCGCCACGAGGGGCTGATCGACGCCGCGCAGTATTACAGCGACTGGCCGCATAACTTCCGCAATGACGTCTATTACAAATCCGCGACCTACAAGCGCCGTCGCCGCGCCGCCGTCGAGGCGCAGGGCCGCGGCTTTACCCTCCTGCGTGTCACCCGCGATCCGGTCAAACGCTTCGTGTCGTGTTTCCGCCACGCTGCGCGCTGGCCGCTGATCGACCCGCTGGTCAAGCGCAAGGTCGGCACCGCACCGGCCGAGGACGGGCTGTCGCTGGAGGATTACTTTGTCGCGCTGAAGGGCGAGAACCTGCAAACGCCCGCCCCCATCGACGTGCATTCGCGCGCCCAGAACCATCCCGTCTGGGCGCTGCCCTTTGACCGCGTGATCACGCTCAATGTCGATGAGACCCACCTGAACCCCGGCCTCAACGCCATCGAAGAAGCGCTGAATCTGCCGCAGACCGATTTCGCGGCCTATCCGCAGTTTGCCGCCCTGCGCGCGCATCACTACGCCACCGACACGCCCTATACCGGCGATACCCCGCTGGAAAAGCTGCGCATCCACCGCAAGGAGACCGAAGCCTTTCCGAAAAAGCAGCTCGAAGCGCTGCCCGTCACCACGACCATGGCGCAGAAACTGCACGGCGTGGATTTCGCCCGCGTGGCGTCAGGCGACAGCGCGGGGGCGCTTTTCGGCGCGGACTGCACGCTGGCGCGAGCCAAAGCCATACCATAAGGTTAGTTATGTTAATATTCTCGATTCCGAGCGGGCGGATCTGAACTTCGGATCAGGACGATCCGAGTGCAATCTCGTCCTGCGATTTGGTCAGATCGTCGAGCGCGCGCAGCTGGCCGATCAAGGTGCGCATATGCTGCACCGGGATCATGTTGGGACCGTCCGAGGGCGCATTGTCGGGGTCTTCGTGGGTCTCGATGAACAGCGCAGAGACGCCCACGGCCACCGCCGCGCGGGCAAGCACGGGGGCAAATTCGCGCTGGCCGCCCGATGTCGTGCCCTGCCCGCCGGGCTGCTGCACCGAATGGGTGGCGTCGAACACCACCGGATACCCGGTGCGC
This sequence comes from Sulfitobacter sp., assembly GCA_041573235.1. Classification (GTDB taxonomy): domain Bacteria; phylum Pseudomonadota; class Alphaproteobacteria; order Rhodobacterales; family Rhodobacteraceae; genus Sulfitobacter. The sequence continues at coordinate 1,692 of JBFFQZ010000302.1, forward strand.
GCCATCGTCGGCAGGCCGCGGAAATCGCTGACCAGCGTGTTGTATCCGAACGACGTGCCGCGGTCGCACAGCATGATCCGTTCATTGCCCGTGGACGCGATCTTTTCGGCCACGTTGCCCATGTCCCAGGGCGCGAGGAACTGTCCCTTCTTGACGTTGATCGCGGCGCCGGTCTTGCCCGCGGCCAGCAACAGATCCGTCTGGCGGCACAGGAAGGCGGGTATCTGGATCACGTCCACGACCTCGCCCGCAGGGGCGCATTGGGCCGCGTCATGCACATCGGTCAGGATCCCACAGCCGAATTCGTCGCGGATCTTGCCCAGGATGCTCAGCCCCTCGTCCATTCCCAGGCCGCGCCGGGTGGTGATCGATGAACGGTTGGCCTTGTCGTAGCTGGCCTTGAAGATAAAGCGCGTGCCCGTGGGCGCACAGGCCTCGGCGATCTTTTCGGCCATCATCCGCGCGTGATCGAGGCTTTCGAGCTGGCACGGTCCGGTGATCAGCGCAAAGGGCGCCTTGCCGCCGATGGTGATCCCCGCAACGTCGATTGTGTTCGTCTCTATCATTGGGCCTCCAGGGCTTTTTCGATGCGCGCCACATCGGTGGGGTTGTTCAACTCCCAGAACACGCGGCCGCGGGCGTCGACCTCGACGCAGGTCACGGGAATGCCCGCGTGCAGAAAGCGCAGCTGCTCCAGCCCTTCGAGCGTCTCGAGCTGGCACAGGGGCGTGGCGGTGTAGCGGCGCAGCGCCTCGGGCCGGTAGGCATAGACGCCGACGTGATGAAACACCGGGATCGGGTCGGGCACCTTGCCCGGATCGATGTAGGGCAGCACTTCCTTCGAGAAATAGAGCGCGCGGCCGGCCCCGTCGAAGACCGCCGTTGTGCCCCCGACCCGGCCCTGCGCGCGATCCTCCTTGAAAGCGTCGTAGGTGTCGCGGTCACACCGCAGCACGGGCGTGGCCATCTGGATGCCGGCATCCGCCTGCATGGCGTCGATCAGCGCCTCGACGAACCACGGCGGCGTCAGCGGCGCGTCGCCCTGGAAGTTGATCACCAGATCAGTCTCTACAGCGGCATTTTCCAGCGCCTCGGCCACCCGCGCGGTGCCGTTCTCGCGGGCCGGATCCGTCATCACCACCTCGGCGCCGAACCCGGTCGCGGCATCGGCGATACGGTCGTCATCGGTCGCGACGTAAACGGCATCGACCCCGCGAATGGCACAGGCGGCTTCCCAGCTCATCTGGATGAGGCTTTTTTCCGTCCCGTCGCGCTGGCGCAGGCCCACCAATGGCTTGCCGGGATAGCGCGTGGAGGCATAGCGCGCGGGAATGAAAATGACGGTCTTCATATCAGCCTACTCCGGCTCTGAGCAAATCGTGAATGTGCAGCACCCCCAGCGGACGACGGTCATCGTCGGCCACCAGCAGCACGCCCAGCTTGCGCGCGTTCAACACCGCCAACGCCTCGGGCGCCAGCGTGTCGGGGCCCAGCGTCAACGGGTTGCGCGTCGCGATATCACGGGCGCGCCGCTCCATCAGCCCCTCCATGTTGCGGCGCAGATCGCCATCGGTGATCACCCCCGCCACACGCCCCTCTTCGACAAGCACGGCAATACCGAACCCCTTCGATGTCATCTCAAGCAGCACATCGCTCATCGGGGCATCGACGGGCAGCAACGGCATCTGGTCACCGCCGTGCATCAGGTCGCTGACACGGCGCATCTGCGCGCCGAGCTTGCCGCCGGGGTGAAACACCCCATACTCCTGAGAGCCAAAGCCGCGCTGCTCCATCAACGCCACGGCCAGCGCATCGCCAAGCGCCAGCGTCAGCGTGGTCGAGGTGGTTGGCGCCATACCGATGGCGCAGGCTTCGGGTGCCCTGGGCAGCGTCAGACGGTAATTGGCGGCCTTCATCAGCGTGCTGTCGGCCTTTGACGAGATCGCAATCATCGGGATGGAAAACCGCTGCGTGTGGTAGACCAGATCGCGCAGTTCGGTCGTCTCGCCCGAATTGGAGATCAGGATGCACACGTCATCGCGCCCGACCATGCCCAGATCGCCATGGCTCGCTTCGGCCCCGTGCACGAAATAGGCGGGCGTGCCGGTGGAAGCCAGCGTGGCCGCGATCTTGTGGCCGATATGGCCCGATTTC
>JBFFQZ010000303.1:0-3828 GCA_041573235.1 Sulfitobacter sp.
CATTGCCATCGCCTTGAGCACGTCCTGACCCGACCGGATGCCGCTGTCGAGATGCACTTCGACCTGATCACCCACGGCGTCCAGGATCGACGGCAGCATCCGGATCGAGCTGAGCGCCCCATCCAGCTGGCGCCCGCCGTGGTTGCTCACGATGATCGCGTCGGCGCCGACCTTCAGCGCCATCTTGGCATCCTCGGCGTCCAGAATCCCTTTCAGGATGACCTTACCGCCCCACTGTTCTTTGATCTTGGCGATCTTGTTCCAGTCCAGCGAAGGATCGAACTGTTCGGCCGTCCAGGCGCTCAGGTCGCTCGCATCCGAGATATTGTCCACATGACCCACGATGTTGCCGAAGCTGCGGCTTTGGGTCTGGAGCATCTCGAGGCCCCAGCGCCATTTCGTGGCGAGATTCGCCATGGAAGCCAATGTCAGCTTGGGCGGGGCGGACAGGCCGTTCTTGATGTCCTTGTGGCGCTGGCCGAGGATCTGAAGGTCCAGCGTGATCACCAGCGCCGAGCACCGTGCCGCGCGCGCGCGCTCGATCAGGCGGCTGACGTAGTCGGTATCGCGCATGGTATACAGCTGGAACCAGAACGGCCGGTTGGTGGCGCCCGCCACGTCTTCGATGGAATTGATCGACATGGTGGACAGCGTGAAGGGCACGCCAAAGGCTTCCGCCGCGCGGGCGGCCTTGATTTCGCCGTCTGCATGCTGCATCCCCGTCAGCCCCACAGGGGCCAGCGCGACGGGCATGGCAACATCCTGGCCGATCATCTGCGTCGCGGTGCTGCGCCCGGACATGTCCACGGCAACCCGCTGGCGCAGGCGGATCTTGTCAAAATCCGACGTGTTCTCGCGGAAGGTCTGCTCCGTCCAGCTGCCGCTTTCGGCATAATCATAAAACATCTTGGGTACGCGTCGGCGGTGGATGCGTTTCAGATCATCGATGTTGGTGATGACGGGCATGGGCGGACTTCCCTTTTGATTGGTCATGTTTGTTTACCAATCGGGGGGCGTTAGATCAACATTGCATTTGCCTCGCACGACGTGCGCGTGCGGTGCGGCGGATGCGCGTGGTCGTGAAGGCATCGTCGTTGCAGCGGGGGAAAGTGCGACAAACCCGTACGCAAGACTAGACGAGCGGTCGGGCCTCGCACCGGGTGAATATGGGATTGAGGCGGCAGGGTCCGCCCGCAGATCAGAAATGATTGCGAGCAGCGTCCGTCAGCCGTCCTGATCTTGCAGCTCAGGCGGAATGCGCCCCGTCGGCCAGCGTTTTCACGAAGGCCAGCACGTCAGCTGTCGACTTGCCCGCGGCGATCTGGCTGACGATGGCCGAACCGACCACGACACCATCGGCCACGGACGCGATGGAGCGGGATTTCTCTGGTGTGTTGACGCCAAAGCCTACGATGACCGGCAGCCCCGTGGCGTTTCTGATCCGTGTGACCTCGGGCGAGACGTCGCCCGCGTCCGCCTCTGCCGCCCCGGTGATGCCCGTGATCGAGACATAATAGACAAACCCGGATGTGTTCTGCGCCACCCGTGGAAGACGCTTGTCGTCGGTCGTGGGCGTGGCGAGCCGGATGAAGTTCAGCCCGGCGGCCTGTGCCGGCAGACATAGTTCGGCGTCTTCCTCCGGCGGCAGATCTACCACGATTAACCCATCGATGCCCGCTTCCCGGGCCGCGACAAGAAAGGCGTCCACACCCATCGAATAGATCGGGTTGTAATATCCCATGAGCACGATCGGCGTGGTGTCGTCGTCTTCTCGGAATGCCCGCGCGAGCGCCAGCGTGCGTTTGAGCGTCATGCCGCCATCCAGCGCGCGTTGGCCTGCGAGCTGGATTGTCGGGCCATCGGCCATCGGATCGGTAAAGGGCACACCAAGTTCGATGATGTCGACCCCTGCGCCGGGCAGGCCGCGCACGATTTCGAGCGATTGGTCAAAGTTCGGGTCACCGGCCATAATGTACGAAACAAAGGCCTTTTTGCCTTGGGCCTTCAGTTGGGCGAATTTGGCGTCAATGCGGGTCATGGTGGGGGCCTTTCAGTGCGTTCTTTCCGCAATGCCGAATTCCGCGGCGGAAATCAATGCGTGACAGAGCTGCCGCGCATCGGAATTTTTGAAAAATTCCGGTCCGGAAAATTTCAAATTTTCCGATTCCGGAGGCGGCGTGGCGTGTGATCCGCCATGGGTATCCTGTCTTGCGGCCATGAACCATATTCCAGCCCCTCTGTTACCACGCCTTTCGATCATGTCGGCGGGACATCCGATCCTCGGGCGCGCGTTATTTTTCGCCCGCATTCCGGCGCCGATCTTTTCGGGGTACGGACAGGCCGCGCGTGCGGATGACTTGCGCCGGGGGCGCTGACCCCCTAGGACAGCGCAAACGCAACTGAGGATGCTGTCATGGGTTTCAAAATGGGTATCGTGGGTCTGCCGAACGTCGGCAAATCGACCCTCTTCAACGCGCTCACCCGCACCGCTGCCGCGCAGGCCGCTAACTTCCCCTTCTGCACGATCGAGCCGAACGTGGGCGAGGTCGCCGTGCCCGATGCGCGGCTCGACACGTTGGCCGGGATCGCCAAGTCAAAATCCATCATCCCGACCCGCATGACCTTCGTGGATATCGCGGGCCTGGTCAAAGGCGCCTCCAAGGGCGAGGGCCTCGGCAACCAGTTCCTCGCCAACATCCGCGAGGTCGACGCCATCGCCCATGTCCTGCGCTGCTTTGAAGACGGTGATGTCACCCATGTCGAAGGCCGCGTAGATCCCGTGGCCGACGCCGAAACCATCGACACCGAACTGATGCTCGCCGACATCGAAAGCATCGAAAAGCGCTTGCAGAACATCACCCGCAAGGTGCGTGGCGGTGACAAGGAAGCCGTCCAGCAGGAGCGGCTGATGCGCGCGGCCCTCGTGGCGCTTGAAGCGGGCAACCCCGCCCGCACTGTTGAAGTGGACGACGAGGACGCCAAGGCCTGGCGCATGCTGCAATTGCTGACGACCAAGCCGGTGCTTTACGTCTGCAACGTGGGCGAAAGCGACGCTGCCGAGGGCAACCGATTTTCCGAAAAAGTGGCCGAAATGGCCGCCGCGCAGGGCAATTCCCACGTCATCATCTCGGCCCAGATCGAGGAAGAGATCAGCCAACTCGAGCCCGAAGAGGCAGAGATGTTTCTGACCGAGATGGGCCTCGAAGAACCCGGCCTCGACCGGTTGATCCGGGCGGGCTATGAGTTGCTGCACCTTGAGACGTATTTCACCGTCGGCCCCAAGGAGGCCCGCGCCTGGACTATCAAATCCGGCACCTCAGCTCCGAAAGCCGCAGGCGTGATCCACGGCGATTTCGAAAAAGGCTTCATCCGCGCCGAGACGATCGCCTATGATGATTTCGTATCTCTTGGTGGCGAAGGCCCGGCCAAGGAAGCGGGCAAGATGCGCGCCGAGGGGAAATCCTATATCGTCAAGGACGGCGATGTGCTGCATTTCCTGTTCAACACCTAGGAACGGTCCCGTGCCGAACGCCCTGGGCAGATCCGTGCCCGGGCCTGAACCGTGGCTTTCTGTCGGCAGACCGTTCTGCATGCTCTTTTCATCAAGCTATTGCATGGGATGGTGCAAGCTGTTGCAGTAGAATGGCGCCGGGACGAAGCATCCCGACACCATCACCAAGGGCAGAGAAACGCCTTGAGCGCGACAACTATCATCCAGACATTGGGCAATAGATGTCACCCCACTCAGAGCAGATCAATAAATTCCTCTTCTTCCACGGCTTCTGCGACCACTTCTGCCTCAGCGGGTTCATCTATGCTGAGCGCTGC
>JBFFQZ010000304.1:0-3821 GCA_041573235.1 Sulfitobacter sp.
ACGCGAAGGGTTTGCCTTTGACGAGGCCGCCCTGGCGCGCTGGATGGCCGAACATGTCGAAGGCTTTGCCGGGCCGATGGAGGTGCGCCAGTTCAAGGGCGGGCAATCCAACCCGACCTATCAACTGGTGACCGCGCGGCGCACCTACGTGCTGCGCCGCAAACCACCGGGGCCTCTTGCCCGAGGGGCCCATGCCGTCGACCGCGAGGCCCGCGTTCTCGGAGTGCTGGGCGATTCGGGCTTCCCGGTGGCCAAGGTCCATGGGCTGTGCACCGATGACAGCATCATCGGCAGCTGGTTTTATGTGATGGACATGGTCGAGGGCCGGATATTCTGGGACGCCACCTTTCCGGATGTGTCGGCCGCCGACCGGCCACTGTATTTCGAGGCGATGAACCAGACCCTCGCGCGGCTGCACCGGATCGATCCGGACGCGGTGGGGCTGGGGGATTACGGCCGCGCTGGCAACTACTTTGAGCGACAGATCAGCCGCTGGCGCCGGTCGTACCTGGAGGATACCGACGCCGGACGCGATCCGGGCATGGACCAGCTGATCGAGTGGCTGCCGCAGGCCATCCCGGCAAGCCGGGACAGCGCGATCGTGCATGGCGACTTTCGGTGCGACAACCTGATCTTTCATCCGACCGAACCGCGGGTGGTCGCGGTTCTGGACTGGGAGCTGTCGACACTTGGCCACCCGCTTGCCGATTTCACCTATCATGCGTTGATGTACCGGATGCCGCCGCACATCGTTGCGGGGTTCGGCGGCATTGATCCGGCGCCGTTGAACATCCCCTCCGAAGAAGACTACATCGCAACCTATTGCGCGGCGACCGGACGGGCGGGCATTCCGGATTACGAATTCTACGTCGCGTTCAACTTCTTTCGGATGGCGGCCATTTTCCATGGCATCAAGGGGCGGGTGATCCGGGGCTCCGCCGCATCGGCCCATTCCGTCGCACGGGTGCAGCATTATCCGGATCTGGTTCGTCTGGCGGTCGAGGCGGCCCGGGCCATCAGGTGACCATCGCGAACCGGGCACACCGGCAGGGCGACAGTGGGTGCCGAACGCCCGCAAACCGTGGTGGCTGCCGTGTCGGCCTGTGACGGCAGGCGGCGGATCGCCGGGCATCATGCGGAAGATGCGCCAAAATGCCGCAAGGAAAAAAGGCGCTGCCGCATAGAACGGGAATTTCGCCGCGAAGGCCGCGATGTTTGCGTTAGCGGGCAACCTCCGACGGGTGTTCCGGACGCGCGCCACTCTCCTATAGGCTGAATTCGCGGCGCAATTGATCATTTAACTTGCAGACTCCACTTGCTTTCCGGTGCTGGTTGGTATCGTCTCTTGCCAACGGTTCTTTTGACAGGGAGAATTGAACCGTAAACAAAGTCACGGGTGGGAGATGCCGGGCCGCGCCACGCGGTCTCAATCGTCTTGAGCCTGAGAAAAAAAGAACACCGAACTTGGAGGAGAAAATATGGAACGTCGTAAATTTCTGAAAGGTGCCGTACTTGGCGCAGGCGCAACGGCGCTGGCAACCCCCGCACTGGCCCAGAGCGCCAAGCAGCTGACAATCGTGTCCACCTGGCCGCGTGACTTCCCCGGTCTCGGGACGTCCGCCCAGCGTCTGGCAGAGCGTATCGCGGTCCTCGGCGACGGCGCGTTCAACGTAGAATATTTCGCCGCAGGTGAGCGGGTCGGCGCCTTCGACAGCTTCGACGAAGTGGCGTCGGGCAACAGCCAGGCCTACATCGCGGCAGACTACTACTGGGGCGGCAAGCACCCCGCGTTCAACTATTTCACGTCTGTGCCGTTCGGCATGTCCACACCCGAGTGGAACGCGTGGATCAAGTTCGGCGGCGGTCAGGCACTCTGGGACGAGCTGTCCGGCAACTTTGGTCTGAAGGCGCTTGCCTGTGGATCGACCGGTACGCAGGCCGGCGGCTGGTTCAACTCCGAGATTGAATCGCCCGAGGACTTCAAAGGTCTGAAAATGCGTATTCCCGGCCTTGGCGGCCAGGTCCTGACCAAGCTGGGCGCATCCACCGTGTCGCTGCCAGGCGGCCAGATCTATGAAAACCTCGTGTCCGGCGCGATCGAGGCAACGGAATGGGTCGGCCCCTACAATGACTACTTCATGAAGTTCTATGAGGCGGCCAAATACTACTACACCGGCGGCATGCACGAGCCAGGTGGCGGCATCGCATTCGGCATGAACAAAGCGTTCTGGGAAGGTCTGTCCGACTACGAAAAAGCCATCCTCGAAGCGGCCTGCAATGAAGAGCTCGCGGCATCGCACGAAGAAGCCATGGCCAAGAACGGTGGATATCTGTCGCGCCTCGTGAACGATCACGGCGTAGAGATCCGCGCGTTCAGCGATGATGTCTGGGATGCCTTCGGCGAGGCGGCAGCGGAAGTCTTCGAAGAAGTCCGCAGCCATTCGGATCTTGCCACGCGCGTCGACGATCACTTCCAGGCGTCAATGCGTGAGATTGGTACGTTCATGTCGAACTTCGAAGGTACCTTCATCAACCAGCGTAACCGCGTTCTGGGCCTGGGCTAACCTCCGGTTTGGAATGACTGAAACGGGGCCATTCAATGGCCCCGTTTTGCCACGTTTATCCTGGCGCTTGCTCCTGTCTGAAACAGTTGAGCCGCGCCTCTGACGCAGAGGGACCTCATGAGCGCAGAGCAAAATGCCCGCGGCACAGCAGACAATTATGATCTTTATCGACCCGGTGATCCCGCGCCCGTGGTGCGGATGTTCGGTTGGGGAATGTTGGCCGTTCTGGCCGCGTTCGCCGTGAACAACGTGCTGGTTGTCGGATTTGATTATCCCGGGGCCGCCGCCGTCCTGTCCGGAGGAGAAGTCGGTGCACTGGTCAATGTGGCCGTCTACCTGGTGTTCCTGCTGCTCGCCGCGGTCTTCGTGTTCAGCACGCCCTACCGGGCGCTGCGGCTGGACGCGCTCAAGATCCACAACTTCAACGCGTATCTGATCAGGGCCTTTTTCTGGGTTGTGCTGTTGTGCGGTGTCGTCGATGCGCTGATTGCGCTGGGCCGTGTCGAGAGCCTGATGGACGGGTATCTCGACCCTGACACGATCAACGACCTTGGCCGTGCGCAGTTCGTCGGCCCGTTCATCCACATGCCGCTGGTCGCGCTTGGTTTCGTGATCGCGCTGTTTACGCGCACGCTCGGCTTTCACTGGCTGGCGCTGATGATTGTCGCGGCAGAGCTTGCCATCGTGATCTCGCGCTTCGTGTTCAGCTATGAGCAGGCGCTGATGGGAGATCTGGTGCGCTACTGGTACGCAGCGCTGTTCCTGTTTGCCTCGGCCTACACGCTGTTCGAAGAGGGGCATGTGCGCGTCGATGTGCTTTATGCGGGGTTCGGGCAGACGACCAAGGGCTTCTTCAACGCCTGGGGGACGATCCTTCTGGGCATGAGCACCGCCTGGGTGATCATCTGGATCGGTTTCAACGGCAAGACGTCGATCATCAACAGCCCCGTGATGAACTTCGAGGTGACCCAGTCGGGCACCACGGGGATGTACATCAAATACCAGATGGCTGCCTTCCTGGGTGTCTTCGCCATCACGATGTTGATCCAGTTCGTTAGCTATTTCCTTGAATCCGTGGCCGATTGGCGCGACCAGCCCGGTCGACGCAGCGTCACGCCAGCCGCGCACTAAGAGGACCCACCAAAGATGGAACTGTTCTTTCTCGCCGTACTTGTCCTGATCATGGCTACCGCGCTGGGCTCCGGCTATCCGGTTGCCTTTGCCCTGCCGGGCTCTGCGATCATCACCATCGGCCTC
>JBFFQZ010000305.1:0-3818 GCA_041573235.1 Sulfitobacter sp.
CACGATGACCGAGTTGTTCGATGCATTGTAGGTCAGCGTGAAGTGCTCGTTGCCATCCACGGGTGCCGCGTTCTTGTTTTCCCCGGTATTGGCGGTATAGAACCGGCGGTCGGCGAATTCGCCCATGTTGAGCCGCAATTCAGTTCCCACATAGTCGGCCATGATCGGCGGACGCAGGAATTCGACCTTGGCGGCATAGATGGTCTGATCGATCCCGGCCACGGCGAAGGGATCAATCGAAAACACCTCGACCCCAAAGACTTCCACATTGATCTTGAAAAACCACGTAATCGAGCCGGTGATGTCCCAGATGCCGTTGAAATCCTTGGTGCCGTCACGCTTGTACTGGTTCGCCTCGCGCTCGGAGCCGCGCACCCGGCCATCGTGATCCGGATCGTGCAGATTGAAGCTCAGCGTGCCGATGATGCCCGCCTGTGCCGACAACTCGACGCCGATCACGTTGATGCCAAGGCTCACGTCGACAGTGATCTGCAGCGTCACCTCCGCGGGATCGTCGATGGTCAGCCCCGACTTGTCGGCGCGGAATTCATCGCGCACGAAGGCGCCGTTGCCATCCGCGTCGCCGAGAACGTTGAAGATGTCCTGATACTCGCGCACGTCGAGCATGAATTCGCCATCGCGCAGGTCGTCAGGATTGTCGGAGCGCACGAAGTCGCGGTATCCGCGGGTATCCGCGCCGAACGCGAGGTTGATGTTGATGTCGACGGTCGCACCGATGCCCACGGTGATAAGGATCGGCGGGAACGGCGAAATCGGGATCTTGCCCACCACTTCCAGCCGCCCGGTGATGTTGAACTCCGGCAGGATCAGCGTCCACAGATCGACTTCGGCGCCGACGAGCATCCGCATGGCCTGTTCCGGCTTGGTCAGGACCGGGAAATCCAGTTCCAGATCACCACTGAATCCCGCGCCGCCGCTGCGGTTGCGTTCGGCGGAGCTTTTGGGTTTGGCAAGGTTGTTACCTGGGCTTTTCAGCGTCTTTTGGTTCTTGGTCGTGAAGGACGCCGAGGTCGAAAAGAAGCTGCGGTTGCCGCTGGTGCTGGTGCCGTCAGGGCTATCGCCCGAGCTTGGCGTCGTGGATGACAACGTGCTCAGTCCGCCGGGGCGCGCCGTGCCTTGCGCGTTGAAGAAAAAGCTGAGGTCGTCCACGCCACGCACGTCCGGCAGGCCGACCTCGCCCAGATCGATCCAGGGTATGCCGCCGGTCTCGTCCGCCTGCGACAGCGTATCGAGCCGCGAGGCAAGCCGGTAGACGATGTTGAGCGCCTCCAGCGTCTTGAGCACGGCAAAACCGGTCGTATCGCCCCGGAACAAGGCAATCTGCTTAAGCGTGTCGATGACGCGGTAGGCTTCGCCGTTGATGAACGAGAAAATCGGCTCGTAGAAGAACAGGAAGCCCTTGTCGTCGCTCAACAGCCAATCGAAAGGCTCCATGTCGCGGCGGAACTTGTTGAGCGAGGATGCCGCGAGATCCTTGATGACGGACTCGAGGTTCATCTTGACCTGAAGATGCGTGATGATCGGCTGGTTGGCGTTGTCGAGCACCGCGCGCTGTGTCGCGCGGCTGAACTCATCCAATCCTGCCTGCGCCTCGGTAAAGGCGGTGCGGGCGGCGACGGGATCAAACCCAAGCGTGGCCTGCGTCACGTAACGGCCCTCGATGTCGATCAGCTTGAACGTGCCGACCGCGGCATTGAAATCGGTGATCACGAAGACGCCGTTGTCGCCGGCGGTGAAGAAGTTGCGCAGGGTGATCTGCGCGCCGTCATACAGCTGGTCGGAACCCCGTCCGGCGGTCAGGACGACCTCGCCATTCTCAGTCGTGATCCCGGTGATCAGCGGCAGACGGTAGGCGACCGCGCTTTCCTCGATATACTTCGACGCCCGCAAACCGGGGCTGCCCGGCTTGGTGATGTCGGCCCCGATGGTCGTCGTCAGGGTGAACAGATTGTCGAACTGCTGCGTGATCCCGCTGCCGCCGTGGCTATCGAGGCCCTGAAGGTTCGCGTGTGGCCAGTCGGCCTCCGTCGAATTCGCATCCCGGATCAGGAAAATACCGTTCGCCTTGACCCGCACGGGCGCGAAGGATTGCGGCCGGTCGCCGCGCGCGCCGTCGATCCGCACGATGTCCTTGTTCTGGAAGTACGTGCTGCCGACCGCGTCGTCGTGCACCACCAGCATCGGGGCGTTGACCGCCGCGCTCTTTTCGAAATCGTTCAGGTCGTCGGTCTGGCGTTCGCCGGTGAAGAACTGGTTGCTGTCCAGTATATCCTTGACCACGACGCCCTGTATCGCATTGCCATCACCGAACTTCACACCCAGCTGGCCTTCGATCTGCTCTTCCAGCGTCAGGCCGTTCGCGTCAAAGACCGGGCGTTCGATGAACTGCCAGGCGATGCCCATCTGGCTTTTGAGCTGGGGCGGCGAAATCGGGGTGTCCTGGTCGTTCGGGATCAGATCGCGCGGCCGCGTCGTGATGACCTCGAGCCGGATGTCGGTTTCGCCGCTCACCGTTACATCGACGATATCAGCGCCGTTGCGGATCTGCAGCAGCTCACCGATCGAGATCTTGCCATCGGTGGCGTCGCTCTCGTCAGGGTCGGTCAGGTCCACGCGGAAATGCGCGTCAAAGCGGCTTTCGGCCGTGCCGATCTCGATATCGGAACTGGGGGTGGGCGTGAACCCCAACGCCCGGTCGAGGATGAGGATCAAACCCTCCGCGGTTTCGCGGACCTCGATCACTTCGCGCACATGTTCCACGCCAGTGTCGTCGCTCACCGCCAGACGGAATCCGTCTGGCAACAGGCCGATCACTTCGGCAAGCGTGTCTTCCGAGACATCCGGGATGCCATTGATCCGCGCCTGCAACGAATGCTGCGCGATCAGCCCCTTCTCGATGCTCATCCCCTCGCCCGCCGTGGCGCCGAGAATCACGATCTGCCCGGCAGTGCTGCCCGCGTCGGCGGTCAGCGTGCCAAGCTGGGTAAAATCGGTGAAGTCCGCAGGCAGGAATCCCAGCGTACCTTTAAAACTGTTGCGCCCGTCGGTCGTGCCATCCGCGAAGGTCGCACTCACATCCACCTTGATCGGCACATCGCGCGCCACGGCAGGGTTGGTCTTTGCCGCCACGTAAAAACCGAGGTTCCGGTCAAAGGCCATCTCGAGGTTCATGTCAAAGCCGACCGCGATGTCGATCGGCACGTCCGGCAGGCTCAGACCGGCGGCGCGCAGGGTGGTGCCCAGATCGAAGGTCGGGTCAAAGCTCGTCGCAAAGAGGTCGAGCCCCTCGTTGAGCGCGCCCAGCCGCTCGGCGACCTCGGCAAACTTGGGCACGGCTCCGGTCGCGGCAACCCAGCGTGCCAGCAAGTCGCGCACGGTGATCTGCTCCAGCTTCAGGTGCAGATCGAAGGTGATATTGTCGAACGAGAAGACGGGATTGCCTTCGTCGTCAGTGGAATCCGCGCCGGTCGTGCTGAAGCCGACATCCGCGGCCTGCTGAGCATCGATCAGCCCCAGACCGCCGGTGCCCGTGCCAAGCGCGTTGAAGATCGCGCGCTGCATGAGTTCAATGACCGCGTCGCCGCCCAGATCCTCGGGCGCGTCCACCGCGCGGTATTCATCGACGTAGGACAACAGCAGCTGCGCGCGGATCGTGTCACCGAACAGGCTTTGCAGCGCCGACAGCTGGCTGCCCATCATCGGAAAGGACGCCGCGGTGAAAACCGTCGTATCCAGCGCCTGATCAAGCACGAAGAAGAATTCGTCGATGCCCGCGATCACCGCATCGGGTGTCGTCA
>JBFFQZ010000306.1:0-3818 GCA_041573235.1 Sulfitobacter sp.
CGTGAACCTGTTCGACGAAATGCGCTATGACGACGATCGCAACGAGATCCCCGATTTCGTGCTGAACAAGCCGCAATACCGCGATGCGCAGATCCTCGTGGCGGGCGACAACTTTGGCTGCGGATCGTCGCGCGAACACGCCCCCTGGGCCATCGCGGATTTCGGCATCACCTGCGTCATCGCACCCAGCTACGCCGATATCTTCTATAGCAACTGCTTCAAGAACGGCATCCTGCCCATCGTGCTGCCGCAGGAGCAGGTGGATATTCTGATGAAAGACGCCGAAAAAGGGGCCAACGCCCGCATCGAAATCGATCTGGAAAACCAGACCATCACGGCCTCGGACGGCGAGCAGTTCACCTTTGACATCGACCCGTTCAAGAAACACTGCCTGATGAACGGCCTCGACGACATCGGGCTGACCATGGAAAAGAAAACCTCGATCGACAGCTTCGAAGCGCAGGCCGCGCAAAGCCGTCCCTGGGTCTGACCCTGACCAGCCGACCGCCCTGTCACGGGGCGGTCGCCGCCTTAGTCAAAATCTTTCACCCATTGTTAACCAGGACCAGCTATCGCTTGATGCGAAGGTGTCACGCAGACCCCCTAGAGATCAGAAGCCCGATAAGGGCGTTCCTGTTTGTGGATCACCTGATGCAGCACACAACATGTGGTGGCTGCCTTATTTGTGCCTTCAAATTGATGCAAGAACGCACCACTCCCTCCCTCAAATCGCCCTTCCGTTAGGGGTTACTGGGGGACAGTCTTGAGGACCGGGGCGAAAGAAGGCAAAATCATGGCAATAATGAGGCAGGCCTTCCTAACCCGGAGGCATCAAGTTGGAACAAGAACGCGGCATTGTATCGCGACTGGCCAGTTTGAAGGGAAAATGTAGTGATTGCTCGAATAACAAGCGCTGCGGCGCGCGGAGTTCTGGTGGCGATTCTGATCATGACGCCGGCGCTGATGCTGCCGGGTCTGGCCAGTGATTCCACCCAGATCGTCCTCCTGGTTTCAGTACTTGCCGGTGTGCTGACTTTTATGGAGTATAACTCTGCCTTTCCAAGTATTGTCGAGTTCCGTGACGCGGCGCCCTTCAACCGTGTGCGATTCACCGCGCTTTTCATCACCGTCATCATGCTGAGCGCAATGCTCAAGGGGCTCTCTCAGCCGACTGTGATGACCGAGGCCCTGACCTCGGTCGGAACGATTGTCGGACACAGCGTAGACTTCCCGTTCTCACCTGTGCGGCTCGTGGTGTTGATGCTTCCGGAAAACGCCTCCTATGAGACGATCGACTTCGTGCGCAATGCCGCGGGGCTCGCCTATGTCAGCTCGTTGGGTGCGATGGCCTCTTTTCTTATCCTTGTACGGGTGCTGAACTGGCCTGCGCGGTCTGGCGCGTTCAACGTCTGGGTGAACCTGCCGCTCTTTGACCCCACAGCGGGCGGAGACGTGCTGGACCGGTTGAAACGGGATGCGCGCATCAACATCGCGCTTGGCTTCCTGCTGCCGTTCCTTGTCCCCGCTGTGGTCAAGGTGGCTGCCGATCTGCTAGACCCGATCACATTGCAGAACCCGCAAACCCTGATCTGGACAATAACGGCATGGGCCTTTCTTCCGGCAAGCATCATCATGCGCGGCATCGCCATGGGCAAGATTGCGAACATGATCGAACAAAAACGCCGCCGCGCCTATGCGGATGCCGAAGAAGCGTTTCAGCCAGCCTGATCTCAGGCGCGTTGGCGCTGTTGTGCGCCAGCGCCGCCTTCGCAGAGCCCTTGCGGATCGCCACCTTCAACGCGGAACTGACGCGCAAGGGCCCCGGGCTTCTGCTGCGGGACATCCTGCGGGGTGATGACGCCCAGGTCGATGCGATCCAGACGCTCCTGATCGAGGTGAAGCCCGACATCATCGCACTGCAAGGGTTTGACGCCGATTTGCAGAACACGGCGCTCAACGCTTTTGCCGATACACTGGCGGCGCGTGGCCTTTCGTATCCGCACCGGTTCGCGCGAACCGGTAACGCGGGACGGCGCAGTGGCCTTGACCTGAATGGCAACGGTCGGCTGGGCGATGCGGACGACAACCATGGTTTTGGAAAATTCAGCGGTATGGGCGGCATGGCGGTGCTGTCGCGGTTTGCCATCCGTGACGACGCGGTAGAGGATTACACAGCCATGCTGTGGCGCGACCTGCCCGGACACTTGTACCCGATGGTGGACGGCCTACCGTTTGGCGGGGCCGAGGTCTTTGCCCAACACCGGCTGTCCTCGAGGGGGCACTGGGTGCTGCCCGTCACGACGCCGGATCACGGCAACGTAGCGGTGCTGACCTTCCACGCCACGCCGCCGGTCTTTGATGGACCGGAGGACCGTAACGGGCGCCGCAACCATGACGAGGTCGCGTTCTGGCTGGATTACCTCGCAACGATGCCCGCCACGGCCCCGTTCGTGTTACTTGGCACCGCCAACATCGACCCGGACCGTGGCGAAGGCCGACCCGATGCGATCAATGCACTGCTTGCGGATCCAAGGTTGCAAAATCCGTTCAACGACACCCCGACCGCCGATTTCCGTGACCCGGACCCCGGCGATCTTCGGGTTGATTACCTGTTGCCTTCGACCGGTTGGCAGATCGTCGCATCCGGCATGACCCATGCCCCGGATGCCAGCCGTCACAGCCTGCTATGGGTGGATATCGACCGCCACGATCCTTGACGCTCCGCGCTACCCGCGCTAGGCCAGCTTCAACCAAATTCAGGAGCATTTCCCATGGCAAACCCCACCCTTTTGATCCTCGCCGGTGACGGCATCGGCCCCGAGGTCATGGGCCAGGTCACTCGCGTCATCGACTGGTTCGGCGCAAAACGGGATCTGGCATTCGATATCGAACATGACCTTGTCGGCGGTGCCGCTTATGACAAGCACGGCACGCCCCTGCACGATGACACGATGGCCAAAGCGCTCGCGGCGGATGCCGTGTTGCTTGGCGCCGTGGGCGGACCGAAATACGACAATCTGGATTTCTCGGTGAAACCCGAACGTGGCCTGCTGCGCCTGCGCAAGGAGATGGACCTCTATTCCAACCTGCGCCCGGCCCAGTGCTTTGACGCGCTGGCCGATTTTTCTTCGCTGAAGAAAGACGTGGTTGCCGGTCTCGACATTATGATCGTGCGGGAACTGACATCAGGCGTCTATTTCGGAGAGCCACGCGGCATTTTCGAGGAAGGCAACGAACGCGTCGGCATCAATACCCAGCGCTACACCGAGAGCGAGATCGACCGCGTTGCACGCTCGGCCTTCGAACTCGCGCGGCGGCGCAGCAACAAGGTCTGCTCGATGGAGAAGGCCAACGTGATGGAAAGCGGCGTGCTGTGGCGCGAAGTCGTGCAGAAGGTGCATGACGAGGATTACCCGGATGTCGAGCTGTCGCACATGTACGCCGACAACGGCGCGATGCAGCTGGTGCGCGCACCCAAGCAGTTCGATGTCATCGTGACCGACAACCTCTTTGGCGACATCCTGTCGGACTGCGCGGCGATGCTGACCGGATCGTTGGGCATGCTGCCCTCGGCGAGCCTTGGCGCGCCGAATGCCGATGGCCGCCCCAAGGCGCTGTATGAGCCCGTACACGGCTCCGCCCCCGACATCACAGGCCAGGGCAAGGCAAACCCGATCGCTTGTATCCTCAGCTTTGCGATGGCACTGCGCTATTCCTTCGATCAGGGGGAAGAGGCAAGCCGCCTGGAAACCGCAGTGGAAAAGGTGCTGGCCGATGGCGCACGCACGGCAGACCTGATGGGCGAGGAAGGCGGCACG
>JBFFQZ010000307.1:0-3778 GCA_041573235.1 Sulfitobacter sp.
ACATTCGTCGACAACCTGGCCGAGGGGCAGGGCCGCATCACCTATCCCGATGGTTCGACCTACGAAGGCGATTGGGTCGCGGGCGTGATCGAGGGACAGGGCCGCGCGACCTATCCCAACGGCATGGTTTACGAGGGGGGGTTCGTGAACGCCCGCAACGAAGGAACCGGAGCGCTGACCTATACCGATGGGCGCAGCTATGTCGGCACCTGGAAAAACGGCCTGCGCCACGGCACGGGCACCGCGACCTATCCCGACGGCACCGTCTATGAAGGCGAATTCCGCGACGGGCTGCGCCACGGCCAGGGCAAGATCACCATGGCAAGCGGCTTTGTCTACGAAGGCGAATGGGCTGATGGCGAAATCGACGGACAGGGCGTGGCCACCTATGCCAATGGCGATGTCTATACCGGCATGTTCGTCGATGGAAAGCGCCAGGGCGAGGGAACGATGCGTTATACAACCGGCCAGGAAGTCTCGGGCGATTGGAACGATGGCGCATTGGCCGACCCCGCACCGGCGGGCGAAGCAGGCGCCGCCGAAGGAGAAACCCAGCCCGAAGACGGCTGACCGGGGCCGGGTCGCGTCGCGAACGGGTGGAATCCCCCCCGCCCGGGCAGCAACGCCTTCTGCAGAAACAACCATGTCAGATCCGGCAGGCGGGTCTGGTAAGTCCTGCCCGAACAGCTTTGCCCATCACTTCGGATTGCCGGGAGCAGGACTGCGAAACCGGTGTTTGCAGTGTGACGCCCCGCAGTCTCGACCGGTCCAGCCCTGTCGCAGACCATTGAACGACAGAACCGCGATCATGGTCGCTGTCATGGCCTTGAAATTTCATGCACGTGCTGTCGGGCCTCAAGGCGGCATTCCGGCGTCAGCATCGTCCGGAAAGCAGATCCGCCGATCGCGAGAACGACGCTTTTGCCCAAAGCGAGCGATTTCCCTTGCACCAGGACCGCGGCTTGCTCACCTTGGCGGCCAAATCAAATGGAGCACCACATGATCGCCGTCATTTTCGAAGTTATGCCTGACCCGGACCGAAAGACCCATTATCTCGACGTGGCCGCCGAAATGCGCCCGTTGGTCGAGGAAATCGACGGGTTTATCTCGGTCGAGCGGTTTCAGAGCCTGACCAATCCCGAAAAGCTACTTTCCCTGTCATTCTTCCGCGACGAAGCCGCCATCGACGAATGGCGCCGCGTCTCGAAACATCGCGCCGCGCAACAGGCCGGTCGCGGCGGTATCTTCACGGATTATCACCTGCGCATCGCCCATGTGATCCGCGACTATGGCATGTTCGACCGCGACGAGGCCCCCGAGGACAGCCGCGCGGCGCACGGGTAAGTCTGCGATGAATTCCCGGCGGGATGCAGATGCGGCGAGGATCCCCGTGCCGTGCATGCCGTCCCGCCGGCCCCTACCCAAACCCCGCAACAGCCGCTAGACAGACACATCTTTCCTGAACAAAGTCATGCCTCATGCCCAAGATCTTCACCACTGACCGCGAATTGCGCTTTGGCGATTGCGACATTTCCGGAACCGCCTATTTCCCTTCGTACCTGAACCTGCTGAATGGCGTGAACGAAGAGTTCTGGGCCCATATCGGGTATCCTTGGCACGAGATCATCTGGAAAGAGCGCTGGGGCACGCCGACCGTGCATCTGACCTGCGATTTTTCGATTCCGTCGCTTTTCGGCCAGACCCTGACATTCGATCTGCGGGTGATCCGCGTGGGGCGGTCTTCGGTCACGCTGAAACACCTGATCAGCTGCGACGGCGAGAAACGCTGGAACAGCACGCAGGTCCTTGCGGCGAGCGATCTGGACAAACACATCTCCGTGCCATGGCCCGACAAGGTCCGCGCCACCCTCAACGACTGGCTGGATCCCGAAGAGGCCGCGCAGGCCTGAAGCCACAGCACGGACGCGGCCAGCGACGCCGGGCCGACGGACGTTCAACACCGGAGCGCCTGTCCGGCAGGGCATGCGTCAGACGATCTTGTCGGCGTCCAGCCTGGCCAATACCGCCTCGGCATCCTCAAGCACCGTCTTGCGCCGCTCCTCGTCCATCCGGTCCCACGTGCGGTACATGTTGCCCATCCGCGGATTGCCTGAAAACCGTTCCCGGTGGCGGTCCAGGAAATGCCAATAGAGCGTGTTGAACGGGCACGCGCCCTCCCCTGTCTTCTGGCTCACCTTGTACGCGCACCCCTTGCAGTAATCCGACATGCGATTGATGTAGGCCCCTGAGGAGACGTAAGGCTTTGACGCGATCACGCCGCCGTCCGCGAATTGGCTCATGCCGACGACATTGGGTGCCTCGACCCATTCGAACGCGTCCGCATAGACCTCAAGATACCATTGCGCGACCTGTTGCGGGTCCAGCCCCGCAAGCAGCGCGAAATTGCCCGTCACCATCAGGCGCTGGATGTGATGGGCATAGGCGTGCTCCTGCGTCTGCCCCACCGCCGCGGCCATACAGGCCATGCGGGTCTCGCCGCCCCAGTACATCGGGGGCAAATCGCGGTCCTGTTTCAGCGCGTTCCGCCCGGCATAGTCCGGCCCTTCCAGAAAATAGATGCCCCGCACGTATTCCCGCCAGCCGATGATCTGGCGGATGAAGCCCTCGACGGCGTTGATCGGCGCATCGCCTTTTTCATAGGCCTGCTCAGCCGCCTTGCAGACCTCGAGCGGGCCCAGCAGCCCGATGTTGAGGTAGGGCGAGATTACCGCGTGGAACAAGAACGCCTCGCCCCGCAGCATCGCGTCCTGATAATCCCCGAACGAGGGCAGCGCGTGGGCGATGAAATGGTCCAGCGCCTCCAGCGCCTGCGCCCGCGTCGTCGCCAGCCAGAACGGGTTCAGCGCCCCGAAATGATCCCCGAACCGCGCCTCGACCAGGGCCAGCACATCGCCGACCACATTGTCCGGCTCGAACCGGGGCGGTCCCTGGGGGGCGATGTCGCCGGGCGCGGGTTTGCGGTTGTCATGGTCAAAGTTCCACTGCCCACCCACGGGCGCATCGCCGTCCATCAGCAAACCTGTCTTGCGCCGCATGTCGCGATAGAAATACTCCATTCTCAGGGCCTTGCGCCCTTTCGCCCAGCTTTCGAATTCGCTGTGCGAGGCGAGGAAACGATCGTCCGGCAGGATCCGCGTCCGGATCGGCGCATGGGTCAGTTTGTTGATCAGCCGCCATTCGCCCGGCTCGGTGCAGATCACCTCCTCCGCGCCTGTCTCTTCGGCCCGGCGCAGCAGTTCGCCCACGATGGAACCCGCATTCTGCGGATCGTCCAGCCGGGCATACAGGACAGTCCACCCCGCATCCTCGAGCGCCGCCGCGAACTTGCGCATGGCGCTGAAGATCAGGGCGATCTTCTTTGGGTGATGGCGCACGTAGGTCGCCTCTTCGGTGACCTCGGCCATCACGACCGTATCCTCGGATTTGCGGCCCTCGGCGAGGGCACTCAGCCCCTCGGACAGCTGATCGCCCAGCACCAGGATCAAACGGTTCACCAGGTCACCTCCTTGCCCGCCCAGTCAAAGAACCCGCCGCTGTCCCGCGGGGTCAGGCCGTTCATCACGTTCACCAGATTCCGCGCCGCGTCTGACGGCGGCACCGTTGCATGACGGCCCCGGTATTTCCGGGTGAACGGCGTGGCCACCGTACCGGGATGCAGCGCCACGCAGATCAGGTTCTTGTGGGTCCGCGCCAATTCGATTGCCGTGGTATGCACGATCTGGTTCGCGGCGGCCTTGGCCGCGCGGTAGCTTGTCCA
>JBFFQZ010000308.1:0-3765 GCA_041573235.1 Sulfitobacter sp.
GGCACGATCAGCGCGGCACAGACCGGAAAGGCGGCCGAGGACGGATCGCGCGGCACCTCGATATGCTGCGCGGTCAGCTCGGGCTGCCCGGTCAGGGTGATCTCGCGTCCTTCCTCGGTCTCGCGGACCGAAATTTCAGCGCCAAACCCCTCAAGCATCCGTTCGGTGTGGTCGCGTGTGGCCTCCTTTTCGATCACCACGGTCTGGCCCGGCGCGTTGAGCCCCGCCAGCAGCACCGCCGATTTCACCTGCGCCGAGGGCACCGGCACGGTGTAGCGCACGGGCTGGGGCGCGCGCGCGCCCACCAGCGTCATCGGCAGACGCCCGCCCGCACGGCCAACCGCCTCGCAGCCAAACAGCGCCAGTGGATCGGTCACGCGCGCCATCGGGCGACCATTCAGACTTGCATCTCCCGAAAAGGTCGCCGTGATCGGCTGGGTCGCCATCGCGCCCATGATCAGCCGCACGCCGGTCCCGGAGTTGCCGCAGTCGATCACCCCCGATGGTTCGGCAAAGCCCCCGACGCCCACACCCTGAACGGACCAGCGCCCGCCGCCGTGATCCGTCACCTCGGCCCCGAAATCACGCATCGCCTGCGCGGTATCCAGCACGTCCTGCCCTTCCAGCAGGCCGGTGATCGTCGTCTCGCCCACGCACATCGCGCCCAGGATCAGCGACCGGTGCGAGATCGATTTGTCCCCCGGTACATCCGCCGTTCCCTTGAGCGGCCCGCAAGCCCCAGACGTCATCGGAATTGGTTCACCATGCCCAGACATGTTAGCGCCCCCATCGCAAGTATTCTTCTTGTCCGACTTAGGTCAAACGCTCCGCCGACACAATCACCAACGCGGCGCGGCGCGCGATGTGGTGGGGAAACGCTGCTGGTCCTGTCGGACCGGATGCGCCCCTGCTTGGCGCCTAAATACGGCGAAAAGTCATGTAATGCGGCAAACGCCCCTCGCGCAGCGCCTTTTGTTCATAGCGTGTGGACAGCCAGTCATCCCAGGGCTCGCGCCAATCACAGGGGCGTTCGGCCAGCCATTCGAACCCATGCGCGGGCACTTGTTCCAGCGTCTGGCGCACGTAATCCTCGATGTCCGTCGCTACGCGAAAGATTGCGCCGGGCTTCAGCACGCGGTGCAGCGGGGCCAGATGCTCGGCCGTGACGAAACGGCGGCGGTGGTGACGGGTCTTGGGCCAGGGATCGGGATAGAGCAGGAAAGCCCGCTCGATCGACGCCTCGGGCAGCACGTCGAACATGTCGCGCACGTCGCCGGGGTGGACTTTGACATTCTGCACGCCCGCGCGCCGGATCTTGCCCAACAGCATTGCCACGCCGTTGATGTAGGGCTCGCAGCCGATGATCCCGACATCGGGATTGGTGGCGGCCTGATGCACCATGTGTTCGCCGCCCCCAAACCCGATCTCCAGCCAGACCGGCCGCCCTTCGAACAGCGCCGACGGGTCCAGCGGCACGCGGTCGGGGTTGGCCTCCCAATCCACTGCGCCGGGCGACAACGCGGCCAGATCCTCGTCAAGATAGCCCTTCTGGGACTGCTTGAGGCTCTTGCCCTTCAGGCGGCCATAGAAATTGCGGCGGGGTCTTTTGCTGATGCTCATGCCCCGCGATCTAGCCGTATTGCGGCAAGCCTGCAATGGGCCGTGTAAACCCGGTGTTAATACCGCTTGCCGTACACGGAAGCGGGCGAAATGCAGGAGCAGCCATGAGCCGATTCAACCAGATCCACCACACAGTTGAACAGGAAGTCCAAAGTCTTCCCGACTTTGCCAGCATCCTGATCGTGGACGATCAACGCTTTGACCGGGTGCGCATGCGCAGGCTCTGCGGCGGCTTCGGCTTCAACACCAACGTGGTCGAAGCGGAAAATCTCGCAAGCATGGCCGACCGCCTGCGCAAGGAACGCTTTGATCTGGTGCTGCTGGACTATCACCTGCCCGACGGCACCGGCCTGCAAGGGGTCGAGGCGATCCGCGCCTGCGCCACCAACCGCCACGCCGCCACGATCATGATCACCGGCAGCGAACAGAACGACATCGCCTTGCAGGCGCTCAAATTGGGGTTCAGCGATTACCTGACGAAGGATGAACTGTCCGATGCCACCCTGCGCCGATCGGCCATCATTGCCCTGCAAAAATCGCGCCTTGCCACTGGCATGGAAACACGCCGACTTCAACATGGCGAAATGCAGGAAATCCTGAAGAAATTCTCGCGCGAATGTGCGCAGGAAATCAAACCCATCGTCAGCCGCATGATGCGCCAGATGCGGGAATTGCGCGAAATGACGAACCTCACACCAGAGCAGGCCACGGACCGGGTCGAGCGGATCGAGGGTTCGTGCGAAAGGCTGTGGGCTTTCCTTGATGATCTGGACCGCTACAACGCCGCGCAACTGGTCCAATCCATGGTCCCCCGCCCGAAAGCGGCGGCGGACATCACGGACATATTGAAAAGCGAACGGACCCGCCCGAAGCGCCCCGCGACCAAACGAAAACCACCTTCGGTTTTTGGACGGCCACGGGATTAGACGCGGACAGGGCGCGGGTCTTCAGCCGAACCGGGCACCGACATTTGTACGATTTGCGCACAACAGGTGCCCGAAGATACATCCGAAACGTTCACGGCGAAGCGCGCCCCGCCCTGATCTCGCGGACCGCAAAGGGCATATCAGGCGTTGGAGGCCGCAATCAGTGACATCCGCGCATTCCTTCGAAACCGGGGCAACTCCGGGTCAGACGATGGATGTCAGAGCCCCCACGAGATCGGTCTTTTCCCAGCTGAACCCACCATCCTCGTCCGGCGCGCGGCCAAAGTGGCCATAGGCCGCCGTACGTTGGTAGATCGGCTTGTTCAGTTGGAGATGTTCACGGATGCCGCGCGGTGTCAGATCCATTGCCTGCGCGATCGCCCGCTCGATGGCCTGCGCCTCCACTTCTCCGGTGCCGAACGTGTCACAATAGATCGACAGCGGCTTGCTGACGCCGATGGCATAGCTCAGCTGGATCGTGCATTTGGAGGCCATCCCCGCCGCGACCACATTCTTCGCCAGATAGCGCGCGGCATAGGCAGCGGAGCGGTCGACCTTGGTCGGATCCTTGCCCGAAAACGCGCCGCCCCCGTGCGGTGCTGCACCGCCATAGGTGTCCACGATGATCTTGCGACCGGTCAGGCCCGCATCGCCGTCCGGACCGCCGATCACGAATTTCCCCGTCGGGTTCACCCACCATTCCGTTTCAGCAGAAATCCATCCGTCGGGCAGGACCTCACGGATATAAGGTTCGACGATTGCGCGAATGTCGGCGCTGGTCTGGCTCTCATCCGCGTGCTGGGTCGACAGCACGATCGAGCGCACGCCAACCGGCATGCCGTTCTCGTAATGCACCGAGAGCTGCGATTTCGCGTCCGGGCGCAATGTCGGCTCGGTGCCGTCCTTGCGCACCTCGGCCAGGCGGCGCAGGATTGCGTGGGCATAATGGAGCGGCGCGGGCATCAGTTCGGGCGTCTCGTCGGTGGCAAAACCGAACATGATCCCCTGGTCACCGGCGCCTTCATCCTTGCCGTCGCCCGAATCGACGCCCTGGGCGATGTGCGCGGACTGTTCGTGCAGCAGATTGGTTATCTCGCAGGTGGCGTGGTGGAACTTGTCCTGCTCGTATCCGATGTCCTTGATGCAAGCGCGCGCGATGTCCTCGATCTGCTCCATGTACTGGCTCAGCTTGGCCTTGTCGGACAGGCCCACCTCACCC
>JBFFQZ010000309.1:0-3753 GCA_041573235.1 Sulfitobacter sp.
GACCTCATCAATTTGCACCATCTGTTCGAACTCTTGTTCATACCTATAGGCCGTTGGGTTTTCAGGCGCGGTCTCGTACACCATGACGTCTTCTTGATCGGCGCAGAAGATCGTCAAGCTAAAGGCCGCAGACCCGTTGTGACCCGCCATAATCCCCGGTGAAGAAGGCTCGCCCGCACCAATTATGTTCATGCCCGGTGCGCTGAGATGGACCATATAGCGCAGCGAAGGCGCGGCATGCGCCCGGTGCGGATCGCTTGCCATGATCGCGCGGCCGGTTTTACTGATTGCGGGTGCTATCGCCCAATTGTTGGAGCCCTCCATGGGGGGTGCCGCTGCTTGGACGGTTTTTCTTGCGTCTACGACTGACCAAAGCGGTGCCTCGGCAAGGGTCGCGTCAAGGCGTGCCCTTTGGAAGGTAACCGGCGCAGTTGCCAGCTCATAGACGGCTAGGGCGTCTGCTGGCAATTCGACTTTGCTGCTGACATCCCATTCACTTTCTGGAACCGGTGGGGACAAGGGAACACGCAGAAGGTCAACTTCTGGATCAGCCAAAGCCTGAACCTGCGTGCGCGCCAGTTCCGATGCGGCATTGCGCGACAGGCAATGGGTGCGGATGCGGACGACGTCTTCGGGGTCCCAATGGGCAGGGGTTGTCCCCAATTCCAAAAACTCGGGAGGCAGGGGCAAATGACCCGCGCGCACCTGATCCACGCCTGCGTTGATCCCGGCGGCAAAGGCGGTACAGATCATCTTTGCATCCTCGCCATAGGCCGCCCACTCAGGTGCCATGTCACCGCGGTAGAGAAACAGCCGCGCCGCCCGATCTTGCATGAGGTAACCGGGGCCAAAATTTGCAGCCAACAAACCTAACCCGCGCTTGCGCCAGAGGTCAATTTGCCACAGCCGATCCCGTACCGCGTTGAATCCTTGCACAAAGAACGCATCTTGCGTGTTCTGCGCGCGGATATGGGCCATCCCCCAAGTGTCGATCGAAATGCTTGCGGGGGCCGTCAGACCAGGCAAGGTGAAACTGTTCATAATGAAGCTCCTGACGTCAATATTGGCTGATTGCGCGGGCCGCTTGCTGACCCAGAGGCACGACTTTCGCGATGTAATCGTCCTGCGTCCACTCCGAGAGTGACCCCGCGATATGGATGGCCCCAACCGGCTCGCCGACGTTGTTGAGAACGGGAAAGCCAGCGGCGATTTCACCCGCCAGGATCTGGTTGATCGTGAGTGAATACCCCTGCGCACGGGTTTGCTCAACATGCGCCATCACGTCGTGTACCTCGGTCACTGTATCGGGTGTGAAGGGGCGTCTGTCCGACCGCTCGACAATATCAAGGGCCTGCGCGTCGCTCAGTTTGGACAGGATCGCCCAGCCACCTGAGCTGCAAAATGTCGGCACGCTGTGTCCCACAAGCGAGGTGTGAAACGACTGCCGTTTGGTTTGCAACCGCACAGCATAAAGCACCCGCACATCATCAAAGAGCGAGAGATCGACCCGCTCACGCACCGATTTCCGCAACTCCTGCAAGACGGGGGTGGCATTCCGCACCAAGGGGTTCAGGCGCAAATAATCGAGGGTGTGATCCAGAATACGGATACCGGGCAGAAACCCGTGCCCCTGCGCATCGCGTTGGATGTAGCCCATGGCGCGCAGCGTGTGGACCATGCGCTGTGCGGCGCTCCGGTCGACGCCTGCACGTTCCGCCAGCTCTGACAGGGTAAGCGCGCCATCGGCGTGATGAAAGGCCGACAAAATCGTCATCGCCTTTTCGACCGATTGGACGAACAACGCTCCAGCGCGCTCTTCCGGCTCAACATATCGCAAGCCAGATTCCGTGTGTGTTCTGTTTCTCGGCATGTTGGTCCTTTTCAGGCAAGGCTGTTGACTTGGCGCTAGGTAAACCCATACGATTTTTATACGATATAGGTATATTGCAATGCAATACATCTGTGATGTGTGCTTCGGTGGCGCATAACTGGGGTAAGAAGATGTCAAAGCGCGTAGCGCTAGCTGGATTTCTGCATGAAACAAACACATTTGCGCCTACAAAAGCGCTTATGGCTGACTTTGTGCAGGGTGGTGGTTACATGCCTCTGGCACGTGGCCAGGCGCTTGTTGACCAAAGCAAAGACATCAATCTTGGCATCGGCGGCGCGGTCAACTTCGCAGAATCAGCAGGCTGGGACATCGTGCCGATCCTCTGGGCAGGGGCGATTCCCTCCGCTCATGTTTCCCGGGATGCCTACGAAAGCATCACGAGCGATATTATTTCGGGCATCTCCGCCGCCGGGCCCCTGGATGGGATTTTCTTGGACCTGCACGGCGCGATGGTGGCTGAGCACGAAGACGACGGCGAGGGCCAGTTGCTGATGCAGCTGCGCGCAGCTGTGGGTCCAGATGTACCGATTGCAGCCGCGCTGGATCTGCATGGCAACATCACTCAAAGCATGGTTGACGCCGCTGACGTTCTGGTTGGCTTTCGCACCTATCCACATGTCGACATGGCTGAGACAGGCAAGCGCGCAGCCCAGCAACTAGAGGTTTTGATGTCGCGCGGAGCGCCTTTTGCCAAAGCTTTCCGTCGCCTACCTTTTCTCGTCCCTATCGCATGGCAAAGTACCCGTGCCGAACCGGGGCGTGCGATCTATGATCTGGTTGCTTCGCTTGAGAAAGACACCGTAGCAAGCACCTCGTTTTTCTTCGGCTTTCCGGCTGCAGATTTCACTGGCTGCGGCCCGACGGTCATCTGTTATGGAGCCACACAGGCCGACGCGGATGGCGCAGCGAACATCATCGAAAGCGCGGTTCTGGCGGCTGAGCCTGAGCTGAGAGGACAAACCTTTGATCCAGATGCAGGCGTAATTGAAGCAATGCGCATCGCGCAGACTGCAGCGCGGCCCGTGATCCTTGCGGATACTCAAGACAACCCCGGCGCGGGGGGCGATTCAAATACGACGGGTATGTTACGTGCGTTGGTGCGACAGAATGCTGTGCGTGCCGCACTGGGCAATATGGTGGATCCGCAGGCGGCCGCTGCGGCGCACAAGGCAGGCATCGGCGCAGAAATAGTCATCGCTTTGGGTGGGTTTTCCGGTGTCAAAGATGACGCCCCGTTTGAGGCCTGCTTCACAGTTGAAGCCCTTTCTGACGGCAAGCTTATCGCGAGCGGTCCGTTTTACGGCGGTGCAACGCTTGATATGGGCCCCTCCGCCTGTTTGCGTATTGGCGATGTGAGGGTCGTCGTGACAACCAACAAGGCGCAGATGGCCGACCAAGAAATGTACCGGTTCGTTGGGATTGAACCGACCGAACAGGCCATCCTCGTGAATAAAAGTTCAGTCCATTTTCGCGCTGATTTCGACGCGATTGCCGAGACGATCCTCACCTGTATCGCACCCGGCCCGATGCCGGTCAGCCCAGCCAGTCTGCCCTTTACCAATCTCGCGCATGGCATGCGGCTGGAACCGCTTGGCCGCGCCTTTGAGCCGGAAGGCGTCGCATGACATTCCAAGAAACAGTTGACCAGATCAAAGAGCAGTAACGAACAAACCAAGACGACAAGCCACAAAAGGGTGATCCAGCCCGGCAATTTTTTTAACAACGGGAGCCACAAATGAATCTCTTTACCAACCATCAATCCAAACAGACAAGGCCGCGTGCCTTGCTGCGCAACACCCTATTCAGCGCGACGCTTGCCAGTATCGCCCTGATGTCAGCACCTGTCAGCGCCGAAACGCTGC
>JBFFQZ010000310.1:0-3726 GCA_041573235.1 Sulfitobacter sp.
ACGCAGCAAGAACCGCCGGAAGTTGTTCTTTGAGCGTGCGATAATCCAGCCCGACAACGGCGGCATTCGGCTCCAAGGGGTGGACGAGTGTCAATACCAACCCTGGGGCACCGGCGATATTCACTATTTCAAGATGCCCGTTTCCCGCCGGATCTTCGTTGACGAGACGCCCGGCGACCCGGGAGAACTCCTCTTGCGTGATGTCCGGCTGGGCCTCTAGCGTTGCCCGCATGCTACGGGAGATGCCAAACAGGTCCCCCATCATGACCTCAAGCTTGGCCCGAAAAAGTTCGCCGTCGTCAAAAAGCTGTAGACGCTGCTGCGCAAGCTCGCGACTGTGCAAACTGTTGTTGACAATTGCCGCGCCCCCGAAC
The DNA here is from genome assembly GCA_041573235.1 of Sulfitobacter sp. Lineage (GTDB taxonomy): Bacteria > Pseudomonadota > Alphaproteobacteria > Rhodobacterales > Rhodobacteraceae > Sulfitobacter. The sequence goes on from JBFFQZ010000310.1 coordinate 375, forward strand.
GCCCAGGCGATCACAATAACCGCCTGGGCCAAAAAGCCAGCTTGCCCTAAGGTGCCTCTGAGGCACATATCTACGTTCCCCTCGCTTTGTTGACTTCAACCGGCATTAACGCTTTGCCGACCAGAAGCGCGGTGTGAACGCACTATTCAATTCAGGGTAGAGAAGTTGCACAGGGTTGTTAAGAACAAAGTATTTCTGGGGCGTTGTTTTTTTGCGTTCTGCCTCAACAAGTATCTGGTTTGCTACAATTTTGACCCACTTCCGGCAAATTTGCGCAACAAATCGCCGATCGCGCGGCTCCCTGATGGACCTGTGCATCGTTTCAACTACTCGCGCCACGAGGCGAAGATACTGTAGAAAGATCACAATCCAAGTTTCCACTCTCAATTTCGTCGCTGATGCGGGCGCGACCCGATGGTACTCCATACCCGAAAGTGAAGGCCAGCAGGCCCCGCGGCCCATGGAGATTATCGCCAAGCAGCCCTCATAGACGCCGTGATTTTGACCCTGTATGTTAGCGGTGGACATGAAGCGTGACAACAAGAAATGCAGTTGGCGCTCCTCTCTGCATGCCTTCGCAAAAGGCCGTAAAGCAAAGGTGCGACCCCCCGAAAAATCGCAAACCAGAAGCGGCGCCGGAAGGCCACGCTCATCACATGGACCTTGACCCACGGTAAGGGCTATGAGAGCAAGATGTAACGGGTGAGAATGGCAGCCTGAAATGGAGCCGTGAACCACCTTAAAAGGGCAGCAAACCGGACAAAGAACCCGAACCAACGCTGCCCCAGACCGAATGGAGAACGATTTGAGTGTGATTTCATCTGTCATGCATGTCGAGGATGACGAAGATATCCTGGAGATTGCCAAGCTGGCGCTCGAATTGGTCGGCGGTTTGACGGTCCAGCAATTCTCGTCCGGAACAGATGCCGTTGCGAACGCCGCAGATTGCACGCCGGATCTCTTGCTGCTGGATCAGATGATGCCCGACATGAATGGGGAACAAACACTGGCCGCGCTGCGCAAGTTCCCACATCTAAAGGACGTTCCGGCTATCTTCATGAGCGCGCAGACAGTCGACTCTTCAGAAAGATTGATGACAACGACCGATGCGATCGGGTTTGTCGTGAAACCCTTTGATCCGATGGCCCTGGCGGATCAGCTTAGGGAAATCGTGGACGGAAAAACCTGAGGCGCGCCCGAACGTCAGGGCTGTTCAGTTCGATCCGGATTCCATGATCCTGTCGAGCTCATCCAGCAGAGCTTCGATGGCGTCGAACGTCGATTGGAGTGATTCATTGCCGGGCCCTGCGATGATATCCAGTACGGATTGATCCACCAATGCTGCGGCTTGGCCCAACCTTTCATATCCCAGTGTGGCCGCGACCCCCGAGATACGGTGTGCCCGCAACCCGATCTCCTTGAAAACCACGCTTGGGTCGTCGCATTCCCCAATCAAGTGGAACAGGGTTTCGATCTCGGCAAGACGTTCGTCCAGGCTCGCGAAAAAGCGGTTTTTGATCCCACCAAGGACGGATTCAGCGACGGCGCCGGTCATATCAGCGCCCTAACCATCAAAGTGCGCCCAAAACACGCGAGACCAACCCCGACGACGGCTGCTTGCCAGCGACACCAAACGCGGCGCGCAGGGGGAATTTTTCAGCAAGCTTTTCGGCATTCGCCGCTGCTTCCCGCAACAAGGATACTGTCTTTCCGCTGGCAACGATCTTGTGATCGCCGCTGACACCGACAACGATCTCGATTTTTACGGTGTCGCCCGAGGCGAGGTCAAAGGTGCATTCCTCGAACTTTTTCAAAAGCGATTTTGTCACATCTTCTTTTGCACGGATGTTTCGCCCCTGCCGAATGCAAGAGAAAAGCCCGTTGCCCGCATAGGAGATGAAGAAACTGGCATCCGAGAGATCTTTCGCAATCATATCGGCCACGGAGTTGATCATGTGGCGGAACTCATCACCGTTCGCCTTGCGGTGGATATCCTCGACATTTGCGATCTTGAACGCAAGAAACTGCATCCCGTAAAGACCACCGGACAAGCTCAGCAGGTAGTTCTCCAGCGCAAGGTTTTCGACGGCACCCTCAACGTCATCCAACACAAAGGCCGCCGACAGGCGCACCTTCTGTTTTTCCAAGAGCACTGCCTTCAGGTCTTTGACCTGGGCATCGACATAATTGATCTTTTTTTGTTGCAGGCTGAGTTTCTCGGCCAGCCTCACCCGCGTCCCAAGTTCGATACCGTCGAATGGCTTGGTGACATAATCGCTTGCCCCGACCGCGAAGGCCTTATCAAAGTGATGCTTATCGGTCATCCGGGAAATCATGATGATCGGCGTGCTTTTGTGCTCCTTCATCTGGCGGAGCGTGGTGCAAAGCTCAATGCCGTCCATGCCGGGCATGACGATATCCAGCATGAAACAGTCGAACTGCGCGGGCGAAGCCCGCACGATTTTCAACGCCTCCGCGGACGAGAGCGCAAAGACAACGTCGGTGTACCCGGCTGTCTTGAGTACCGAACCCAATAGTTCGAGCACGATGGGTTCATCATCTACCGCCAAGATCCTCATTTCAACCAGCCTCCTGAACGCGGTTTGCCTGCACAGCAATCGCTGCAAGACGAGTCGGGTCAGACCGACTTCTTCAGCAATAAATGACGGAAAAATGTGTTCACAGTTTGACAACGATCCGTCGTTGTTTGGACGTTGGAGCGGCTTTGCAGCACAAATTGGGCAAAGGATTAATCCAGCAAATCCATGACGATATATGAAAGGGACGGACATTTGGACCGGTACGAAGTCCAAATCCGTGAACGGGGCGGGCCAATGGACAGCGGCTCAAGGATGCCACCGCCAATGCCTGCTTGTTCCTCAGGATCCAGCCCGGACAAAGGGAGGGGTCAGGCCCTCAACGGATTTGTGCGCACAGCGCCGCCAAGGTCGGTATCCTAGATGGGCATGTTGTCGAACATCTCGTCATAGGCGTCCTCCTCCAACCTTGCCTCAATGGTGCGCAAACGCCTTGGTATCGGCTGATCCGTGGATTTCAACGTCTGGATGATCCGCAAGACCGACGGCCGCAGACGCAGGCGCTCGGCCTCTCCCGACCGACTTAGACGCTGTTCCAGCAGCACAACCTTCTCTTCGAGTTCCCGATCCATCATCTGAGTATCCTCCTAATCCTGATTCCCTTGCATCTTACCGCACAACGGGCCCTGCACGGGCCAATGAATCAGCCACCAAAAGCCATCGGCCATTCACCGCTCTTTCAATCGCGCCGCATCTCATGTATGCGCGGGAAATCTGAAAGCCGGCGCCCGGACCTCAGCGCCGACCAACAAGAA
>JBFFQZ010000311.1:0-3681 GCA_041573235.1 Sulfitobacter sp.
ATGCTCGTCGGGGGAACCGGCATCGGCTACTACGTCTGGAACGAGTGGAACAACCTCGACCTGACCTCCGTTATCTTTTCCATCCTCATGATCGGCATCGTCGGCATGCTGTTGGACGCCATGTTCGGCCTCTTGCAGCGACGTGTCGCCTTTGTCGAATAGAAAGAACTGACATGAAACCGTTTCTGAGCATCGAAAACCTGACACAGCGCTTTCCCGACGGAAGCGGGGGCGATCTCACCGTGTTCGAAGACGCGACCTTCGGGGTCGAGAAAGGGGAATTCGTCGTGATCCTGGGCCATTCCGGATGCGGAAAGTCCACGATCATGAACATCCTCGCGGGCCTTGCCGAGCCGACCAGCGGCGTGGTCGTCATGGACGGTCAGGCGGTGAAGGGTCCGAGCCTGGACCGAGGCGTCGTGTTCCAGAACTACTCGCTGCTGCCATGGCTCTCCACGCTCAAGAACGTCACCTTTGGCGTCGCGGCGCGGCACCCCGAGTGGACCAAGGCGCAAGTGATCGAGCATTCGACCAAGTACCTCGCCATGGTCGGGCTCGAAGGGGACGTGATCCACCGCAAACCCAGCCAGCTTTCGGGCGGCATGCGTCAGCGGGTTTCGATCGCACGTGCCTTTGCCAACCACCCCAAGCTGTTGCTGCTGGACGAGCCGTTCGGCGCGCTGGATGCGCTGACACGCGGCACCATCCAGGACGAACTGCTCAAGATCTGGGGCGGGACCGAGCAGACTGTGTTCATGATCACCCATGACATCGACGAGGCCATCCTGCTGGCCGACCGCATCCTGCTGATGACAAACGGTCCTTTTGCACGCGTTGCCGAAAGCGTGGAAATCACCATTCCGCGCCCCCGCAGCCGGACCGAGATCATCGAGCATCCGAATTACTATGCGATCCGCAACCACCTTGTTCAGTTCCTCGGCAAACGCTCGAAAGAGCTGGCCGGGCAACAGGTGGACGGCGCAGAGACGTCAAGGCCCACCACCATACGCATCGACAAGACCGGGACCGAAACGGAAGACCCGGAAGACAACCATCAGCCCTTGCGGGCCGTAAACACCTGAAGACCGGAGGAGAAACAATGAAAGACTTCGCCATGACCGAGACGATGACCAAAGAAGATGTAACCGCAATGATCCTGTCGGCCAAGAAACAGGCCGGCCTGACCTGGGAAGCCATCGCCGCCAAGATCGGAATGTCTCCGGTCTGGACCCATTCCGCGGCAATGGGCATGAATGCCTTTCCCGCCGAAAAGGCCAAGCTGATGGTCAGCACGATGGGACTGCCGCAAGAGGCTGAAAGCGTGCTGGTCGAGAGCCCGACCAAGATCTGGGAACAGGCGGTTCCGACCGATCCCTGCATCTACCGCTTCTACGAAATCGTAGGCGTCTATGGTCCGACCCTGAAGGCCCTGATCCAGGAAAAATTCGGCGACGGGATCATGTCGGCAATCGATTTCGACATGTCCGTGACGCGGGTAGAAAACCCCAAGGGCGACCGCGTAAAAGTGGAAATGTCCGGCAAGTATCTGGGCTACAACAGCTGGTAAAGAAGACGCCGGGGGAGGCCTTTGGCTGCCCCCGGCTTTGCAAGATGCCATCGGCCAAGACAATGCGCGCGCGGGCCGGGCCCAGCCATCGCCACCCGGATCGACAGCCCCAGAACCCCCATTTGAACGACCTGCGAGGAGGCGCGAAGGCGTATTCGCAATTTCGCGTTGAGCGACCACGGCATCAGCCTTTGCCGACACCAGTCAACTCAGCCCCGCAAACCCTGACGGCCGGATTCGGCTGGCAGCGCCGATCAGAACGGGCGCGTATCCGGCCCTTCAGGGCCATCCTGCCACTGTGCGGATAACCGGTTATTTCCATTTTGACGTGGATCAAATCGGATCCCACACTTCTGCTCTAAGGATGCCTTGAAACAGGATCCTTGGATGAAGCGATCCCGCTTATTGCACACGGTTACCTTGGCGCCCCATGACCTCGGGCGGAGCGCCGATCATGACGGCACACCCTTTCATCCAGAGTTCCAGATCTTTTGCGATCGCCTGTCACCAAGCAAAGAAGAAAAAGGACTGAAATATGATCAGGATCACGAAATCTGCCTTGGCTTTGGCCGTTTCGATTGCTGGCGCAGCACCTGTGCTCGCCGACAGCGGTCACGGGCACGCAAAACACCCGCATGCCATGATGGGCGAGCGGGCAATGAATACCCCCAAGCACGATATGCACGGAATGATGGGCCATATGATGCGGATGCACGGCCACATGCACCCGGGCCGCATGATGGGTGCAGGCCACGGCATGGGAAACGCGATGATGGACAGAGACTTGATGCACATGATGATGGGTGGCGCATTGATGGGCGATCTGTCGCCCGATCAAGTCCCTTCATCAATGCTGGCCCGACTTGCCGAGTTCGACGCGGACAAGAATGGCAGCCTGTCGCTCGCAGAATTCGAAGCCCTTCACGCCGCGATGATCCGCGAGCACATGGTCGACCGCTTTCAGCATCTCGACGCTGACGGCGACGGCAAGGTGACCGAGGCCGAAATGGCAGCACCGGGGCTGCGGATGCAGATGCGGCACCAGATGTCCGGCTGGACTGAAATAATGCGTGAGCACATGCCCTCCGACGACTGACACACCGCATGAACGGCCCGAAGTCGACGTTCAGCTGCGATGTGTTCGCGGCGGCGCGGGTTCGACCGGGCGAGCATCCATGTCACCTGCGATGCCGGGAACCGGTCAGCCCCGGCCCGCAGGCCCCTGCCCCCCGGTCAGCCCCGTTTCTATGCGCCCGTGACGCGCCAGATCACGTCACCGACGTCATCCGCCATCAAAAGGGATTTCCTGTCTGCCCCGATCGTCACGCCGACAGGGCGTCCATAGGCCAGCTTTTCGTCATCGGACAGGAAACCGCTTAGGATGTCACGCGGCTGACCGCTTGGCGCGCCGTTTTCGAAGGGAACGAAGATCAGCTTGTAGCCGCTCAGCTTTGAGCGGTTCCACGAACCATGCTGCCCGATCACCATGCCATCGCCAAATCCCGGCAAGGTTCCTGACGGCATCCAGCACAGCCCCAGCGAGGCTGTGTGCCCGCCCAATGCAAAATCCGGCGTGATCGCGCGGGCGACCATTGCGGGATCCTGCGGAACCCTGTCGTCCACCGTGCCCCCCCAATAGGAATACGGCCAGCCATAAAAGCCACCCTCCTGAACGGAGGTCAGGTAATCCGGAGGGGTCTCATCGCCCAATCCGTCACGTTCGTTGACGACTGTCCAAAGCGCGCCTGTCGTCGGCTCCCATGCCATGCCGACAGCATTCCGCAAACCGGACGCAAAGATGCGAGCGTCGCCGGTCTCGACATCCAGTTCCCAGATTGCCGCACGCCCCTTTTCCACCTCCATGCCCTGATCCCCGATATTCGACAAAGAGCCGACACCGGCATAGATCTTGGTGCAATCTGGAGACACGATCAGGCTGCGGGTCCAGTGCCCATGCGGCTTGAACTCAACGAGCTTTTTCCCGGTTCCCGCCAATGACGTCGCACCCGGAACATAGTCGAAAACCACAATGCCATCGGTATTTCCAAGGTAGAACTTGTCTCCGATCAGGGCCATGCCAAAGGGCTGGTTTTCGTTCTCGACAAAGACCTCGC
>JBFFQZ010000312.1:0-3679 GCA_041573235.1 Sulfitobacter sp.
GGATGAATTCTGATGTATCCACAACATCTTGCGGCGCGCGGTGCATGTGCATGGGCTTTTGCGTCTTTGGAGACACATAAGTTGCCTACTGATTTATCCACATATCCTATGCATGGTGGCTCCGGTATAATGCTCGCGGGCGGCGCATGGACGTCGCCTGTATCCATTGCGGGACATATGGCAGGTTTCAAGCGTCCGGCCCGCAGAACACATGACAGGAGTACCAGATGTCGAAGAGCATCAAACTGCTGGCAGCCCTTGGCCTTGTCGCCACGGTTGCCGCCTGTGCCAAAGAGCAGCAGGTCGAAGAATTCGTCGTGGTTGATCCCGAGCCGATCAGCCAGGAGCCTGTGTACACAGGCAAATACAAGTAAGCGACAGACGGGGTGGGCGTTCGCGCCCATCCTGACCCTCGGTGCGGGGGGCGTGGCATGGCACTAGACTACATGCTCAAGCACCGCGGATTTCCCGGCCGTCTGCCCGGTACCGATTACCAGTTCACCCTGCGCCGCGCCAATCCGAAGGGCGCCACCGAAATTACCCGTCGCGAACGTCGTCCCGACCGCCGCGCGCCCGATCGGCGTGCCGATGAAGCATTCATGCGCGCCCTGTGGGAACATTTTGGCGACCAGCCCTTTGAGCGGGGAAATCTGGACGCGGGGCGGCTGTCGTGGCTGTTCGGGCGCGAAGTTCTGCCCGCGACCGATCCGTTCGATCCCGAAAGCTATGAGGCGATGCTGGTCATCGACCCGCGCGCGGTGCGCGCCGCATTTCCTGATCTGATTCAGGATTGATCGGCATGTTTTCGCGCGATAATATCAGGAATGAGCGGTCATTGGCCGAGAAACGGTTTGCTGTGCATTCCGGGTTTTCAGCGCGCGGGCCGCGCGCCAAGATTGATGCTGAGACATGCCCGGCTGTTCTTCCGGTGCGTATCTCGCCTCATTACGAAACCCCTTCCCCTCACGGGCAGTCGGCAGGTCCCCCCGCCGAACTGCCCGTTTTTTCGACCGCTCAGGGGTCAGAGGCGATATGCTCCGAAGGGTCCGGCGTTGTCCGTGCAGAGACAATAGAAAAAGGACCACAGGCATGGCCGTTTCACGTATCATTCTTTCCTTGTGCAGTGCGGCGGCGCTTGCCGCGTGCGGGCAGACGCTCGCCGAACAGAGCGTCGGCGGCGCGGCCATCGGTGCAGGCGTCGCGGCCATCACCGACAGCAGTCTGCTCAAGGGGGCTGCCGTCGGCGCCGCAGGCAACGTTGTGTATTGCCACCTCAACCCCGGCAAATGCCGCTGACACCTTCATGACCTTCAGGGCGTTGACGCCCTTTGTTACCCCGTCTGGCCCCGTGCCGGGCGGGGTTTTTCATTCACTCCACCAAAAAGGACTGTCCGATGTTCAATAAGATCCTGATCGCCAACCGGGGCGAGATCGCCTGCCGCGTGATCAAAACCGCGCGCAAGATGGGTATCCAGACCGTCGCGATCTATTCCGACGCGGACAAGCAGGCGCTGCATGTGGAGATGGCGGATGAAGCGGTTCACATCGGTCCGCCACCCGCCAACCAGTCCTATATCGTGATCGACCGGGTGATGGAGGCGGTCAAATCCTCCGGCGCCGAGGCGGTGCATCCCGGATACGGGTTCCTGTCCGAGAACTCGAAATTTGCCGAGGCACTGGCCGATGCCGGTGTCGCCTTTGTCGGCCCGCCGAAAGGCGCCATCGAAAAGATGGGTGACAAGATCACCTCGAAGAAGATCGCGCAGGAAGCGGGGGTGAGCACGGTGCCCGGCTACATGGGCCTGATCGAGGACGCGGACGAGGCGGTCAAGATCTCGAACGAGATCGGCTATCCGGTCATGCTCAAGGCGTCTGCCGGGGGCGGCGGCAAGGGCATGCGGATCGCGTGGAACGACGCGGAGGCGCGCGAGGGCTTTCAGTCGTCCAAGAACGAGGCGGCCAACAGCTTTGGCGATGACCGGATCTTCATCGAGAAATTCGTGACCCAGCCGCGGCACATTGAAATCCAGGTGCTCTGCGACGCCCATGGCAACGGGATCTACCTGAACGAGCGGGAATGTTCGATCCAGCGGCGCAACCAGAAGGTCGTCGAAGAGGCGCCCAGCCCGTTCCTGGACGAAGCCACCCGCAAGGCGATGGGCGAGCAGTCCGTCGCGCTGGCGCAGGCCGTCGGCTATACCAGCGCCGGGACGGTGGAATTCATCGTGGACGGGGACAAGAAATTCTATTTCCTCGAGATGAACACGCGCCTTCAGGTGGAACACCCCGTGACCGAGTTGATCACCGGCGTCGATCTGGTCGAACAGATGATCCGCGTGGCCAATGGCGAAAAGCTTTCGATCACCCAGGACGACGTGAAGATCAACGGCTGGGCCATCGAGAACCGGCTCTATGCGGAAGATCCATATCGCGGCTTCCTGCCCTCGATCGGGCGTCTGACGCGCTATCGTCCGCCCGCTGAAGTGGTCGAGGACAGCCACGTGGTGCGCAATGACACCGGCGTTTTCGAGGGCGGCGAAATCAGCATGTATTACGATCCGATGATCGCCAAACTGTGCACATGGGCGCCCACGCGGGGCGAGGCGATCGAGCGGATGCGCGTGGCACTCGACAGTTTCGAGGTCGAGGGGATCGGACACAACCTGCCGTTCCTGAGCGCGGTGATGGATCACCCCAAGTTCGTGTCCGGCGACATGACCACTGCCTTCATCGAAGAGGAATACCCCAACGGGTTTGACGGCGTCGCCCTGGCCGAAGGGGAATTGCGCCGCATTGCCGCGGCAACGGCGGCCATGCACCGCGTCGCCGAGATCCGGCGTGCGCGGGTGTCGGGTCGGATGGATAATCACGAACGCAAGGTCGGAACAGACTGGAACGTGGCCCTGCAAGGCCACAGCTTTGACGTGACGATCGATGCGGATCCGGAGGGCGCCTCGGTCAAGTTCGAGGGAGGCGGCGCGCTGCGGGTGTCGGGCGACTGGACGCCGGGCGATCAGCTTGCCACCATGACGGTCGGCGACGCGCCGCTGGTGCTGAAGGTCGGCAAGATCTCGGGCGGGTTCCGCATCCGCACGCGCGGTGCCGACCTGAAGGTGCATGTGCGCACGCCGCTTCAGGCCGAACTGGCGCGCAAGATGCCCGAGAAAGTGCCTGCGGATACCTCGAAGCTGCTGCTGTGTCCGATGCCGGGTCTTGTGGTCAAGCTGGATGTCGAGGTCGGCGATGAAGTGCAGGAAGGCCAGGTGCTGTGCACCATCGAGGCGATGAAGATGGAAAACATCCTGCGCGCCGAGAAGAAGGGCGTGGTGTCAAAGCTCAACGCGGGCGCGGGCGACAGCCTGGCGGTGGACGATGTGATTATGGAGTTCGAATAACCCCGGATGGATCAGACGGCGTTCTCCTTTCCCAATGCCCTGACGGGCGGCGCTGCTGTGTGCTCCGCCGTCCTGCTTTCGTGGAAGGACACGCGGGCGCTGGTTTCCGGGCTGGTGCGCACGGGTGGGGGGCTGAAGACGGCGGTGTTCGCGCAGGTCGTCAGGGCCCGTACACGCGCGGACAAGCTGATCACTATCCCGGACGCGGCCCGGTTCGGCCCGTCACGGGGATCGGCGTGAACGGAATGTCGGGATCTTTTTCCATTTCGTGCCTGACTGAAGCC
>JBFFQZ010000313.1:0-3676 GCA_041573235.1 Sulfitobacter sp.
CACATAAAGCATGCACCCCGTCGCGATCGCATTGGCCAGAAGCGTGACCGCATCGTTGCCATCCGCCAGCGCCACGCCCATGATCCCTGACCCGATCACCGAGATCAGCAGCATCGCCGTGCCGATCAGCTCTGCCAACAGCCTGTGCGTCATGGCAGGGTTCCGCAGGCGGTCAGATGGGTCTGGAGAGCTGCGCGGTCCATCGTCTCGACCGGAGCGGCAAGAAACGCCTCGGCGCGCCGGTGCAGGATGTCATGGGCGGTGCGAAAGGCGGTCGGTGCTACGTCAGGTGCGGCCGCGGCGGGATCTTCGACGCCCCAATGGGCGCGCAGGGGCGTGCCGGGCCAGATCGGGCATGTCTCAGAGGCGGCAGAGCCGCAGACGGTGATTACCGCGTCCATGTCGGGCGCGGAGGCGTCTGCGAACACGTCCCAGCTTTTCGAGGACAGCGCCGAGATGTCGTGCCCCTGAGCGGCGAGCAGCGCCAGCGATTGCGGGTGCACCGCCCCCGCGGGTTGGCTGCCGGCGGAAAAGCTGTTGATCCGGCCCGCGCCAAGACGGCGCAGAAGGCATTCCAGAAGGATCGAGCGGGCGGAGTTGCCGGTACAAAGGACGAGTATGTTCATGGCGCTGACTTTAGGCAGCCAGTGCTACAGTTTTATGACAGATCAGCGGGTTTCGTCCCACCACCACACTTCGGGCATCCATTGCGGCCCGTCGCCATAGATCGGCAGGGTGTCGGGATAGCGCATCTGGCGCACGTGGGCGATGCGGCCTTCGGTATAGGACCAGAACGGGATGACATAGCGCCCCGCCGTCAGGATCCGGTCCAGCGCACGGGTCGCTGCAATGAAATCGGCACTGCTGCGCGCGGCGAGCATCGTGTCGATCATCGCGTCGATGGCGGCGCTGCGCACCCCCATCAGGTTCCGCGAGCCCGGTTGGTCGGCGGCGGCGCTGCCCCAGTAGAACTTCTGTTCATTGCCCGGTGACAGCGACAGGGCGCGGCGGAAGGTGGTGATGTCGAAATCGAATTCATTCAGCCGCGCGACATATTGCGCGTCGTCCACGGCCTCGATTCTGGCGGTGATGCCCAGCCGTTTGAGCGCCTGAAGGTAGAGTCCGGCGATGGCAATGTCTTCGGTGGAGCCCTTGGCGATGAGAATGCTGAAGGTGACCGCGGTTCCGTCGCCGCGCCGCAAGGTGCCGTCGGCGGCGGAATACCCCGCCGCCTCGAACGCGACGGTGGCCGCCCTGATGCCTGCGCGGTTGCGCGCGGACCCATCGCCGACCGGCAGCGCGTAGCCTTCGATCGTGTCGGGGGGCAGCGTGTCCTGATAGGGCAGCAAAAGCTCGGCCACGCGGCCGGCGGCGGGCCCCTGTTCATAGCCCAGTACCGAATTCGAGAAATACGAGGTGATGCGGGGCTGTGCGTTGCCGGTGAGCGTGTCGTTGATGTATTCGAAATTGAATGCCTGGATCAGCGCGTCTCGCACGCGCCAGTCGTCAAAGGGCGCGCGGCGCGTGTTCATCACGAAACCGGTCATGCCCGAGGGTTTGCGGTGGGGGATCACGGATTTCATGATGTCTCCGCGCGTGATGGCGGGGAAATCGTACTGGCTGGCCCATGTTTCGGCGTTGAATTCCCGCACTGCGGAAATCTCGCCTGCCTTGAAGGCCTCGAACAGCACCGATGAATCGCCATAGAAGTCGAGCTTGATCGTGTCGAAGTTGTGGGTGCCCTGGCGGATGGGGATACCGGCGCCCCAGTAGTCGGGGTTGCGCGTCAGCTGCACGAAGCGGCTCGGTTCATAGTCGGTTACCGTGTAGGGGCCCGATCCGAGCGGGATGTCATGCACCGGTGCATTGGCGAAATCACGGCCCTCCCATTGCGCACGGCTGAGAATCGGGCGCAGCCCCGCAAGAAGCGCCAGTTCGCGGTTGTCGGTGTTGAAGTTGAAGCGCACGCTGCGCGGGCCGGTCTGTTCGATGCTGTCGATCTGGCTCAGCAGGCTGTGATACTTGGGATGGCCCTGATCGCCGAGCAATTCGTAGCTGAAGATCACGTCGTCGACCGTCAGAGGGGAGCCGTCCGAGAACTGCGTGCCCTCGCGCAGGGTGAATTCGACCCATGTGCGGTTTTCGTCTGTTTCCACCGATTCGGCCAGTAACCCGTATAGAGAGAACGGCTCATCCCATGATCGCCCCATGAGTGTCTCATGGGTGAAGAAAGGCAGTTGCCACGGTGCCGTTCCCTTGCGCACGAAGGGGTTCAGACTGTCGAAACCGCCGGTATTGCCCAATGTGATGGCGCCGCCCTTGGGGGCGTCAGGATTGGCATAGGGCAGGGCGGCATAGTCGGGCGGCAGCGCCGGGGCACCATACATGGACACGCCATGCCTGGGCTCGGCGGAGGCCGCAAAACCTGAGAGAATCAGCGAACAAAGCGCTGCAACGGCTTGGACCTTAGGGAAAATATTTGACGCCATTTTTGTAACAATCCTGCGCTGCCCTTATTTTTATTACCCTAAGCTCTACCCCTGTCCGGTCATATGCGCAAACTTTATGCTTGGCGTAAGGCGTTACATTCTTTATAAAGGGGTCACTGCTCGATAGGTTTCTTGCCTGTATGAAACCTGCCTCAATAACTTGACGCCCGCCTTGCGCGGGCGTTTTTTTTGGCGGGTCGCGGGGCGGATGACGGTTTGGGATCTCGGCGCGATCACAGGCATTTGCGTCGCACGGCAGGGGCGCGGCGTACGAGTATGCATTCCCATTCCGCAACCTGCGCGGCATAAGACCTGCAAGCAACACACAACAGGAGATTTCGCATGGCACTCACCTATGATCTGTCCGGCAAGACTGCCGTGATCACCGGTTCCAATTCGGGCATTGGCCTTGGCATTGCGCAGCAGCTGGCGCAGGCGGGGGCCAATGTGGTTCTGAACTCGTTCACCGACCGCGAGGAAGACCACGCGCTTGCGGCGGAAATCGCAAAGGCCAATGGCGTCGAGGCGCGCTATATCAAGGCGGACATGTCGAAGGGCGATGAATGTCGGCAACTGATCCGCGATGCGGGCGCCTGTGACATCCTGATCAACAACGCGGGCATCCAGCATGTGGCGGCGATTCCCGATTTCCCGACCGAGAAATGGGATGCGATCATCGCGATCAACCTCTCTTCGGCATTTCACACGACCGCCGAGGCGCTGCCGATGATGCGGCGGGCGGGCTGGGGCCGGGTGATCAACATCTCGTCCGCGCACGGGCTGACGGCCTCGCCCTATAAATCGGCGTATATTGCGGCGAAACACGGAATCGTCGGCCTGACCAAGACCACGGCGCTGGAAACCGCCCAGGATCCGATCACCGCCAACGCGATCTGTCCGGGCTATGTGCTGACCCCGCTGGTCGAAAGCCAGATCCCCGACACGATGAAGGAATACGACATGAGCCGCGAGGACGTGATCAAGAACGTCATGCTCCAGCGCCAGCCGTCCAAGGAATTCGCCACGGTGGAGCAATTGGGCGGGACGACTGCGTTCCTGTGCTCGGCGGCGGCGGACCAGATCACCGGCACCACGGTCAGCGTCGATGGTGGCTGGACGGCGTTGTGACGGCCGTCAAGCGGATCAACCTGGCGCTTCAGGGCGGGGGCGCGCATGGCGCGTTCACC
>JBFFQZ010000314.1:0-3674 GCA_041573235.1 Sulfitobacter sp.
AATAGCTGAGCGAAAAGAAGAAACGTCCGGCGCGATCCCTTCCGTCAAGAACCAGCTGCCACAGCCGGTATCGACGACCCTGCCCCCCTCGGACAGGAAAAGCGCATCGAAGGCCCCGCCTGCGCCGACTGACGTCGCCCCCCCCTGATAGGCGATCTCCAGCAATCTGGTCGTTTCTGCATCGAACTTGAGCATGCCGTCCCTCCAGCGACTGGATGTTGCGCATGAAGCATCGGGGCATCGGATTTTCAGGCGCATTTCCAGTGTGAAGCCCGCGGTCTGTCACCGACCCCGAAACCGCGGCCCCGCCGGATCGGTTTCAATCCCCGCCGGGCAACTCGATTTCTCCTTCCCAGTCGGACACGCGGTGCGGGACGATGACGAATTTGGACTTCATCCGCGTCTTGGTGGTGCCCGCGCCGGTCATCCCGGCATATTTGCCGGTGGCTGCGACGATGCGCCAACTGTTGACGCCAAAGCCCTCGACCTTCCAGCGCATGGTGAAGGTGTCCTGATCTTCGCCGTAGATGCATATGCCGCCACCGGTGACACCGCCCGGACCGCCAAAGCCCGAGCCCACGCACCGGACGAAGCCGGGGTCGATCGGGCCATCGTGAACCGTGAATGTCCCGGCGTTGTCTTCCTTCCAGAAGACATCTTCCCCGGCAGGAATTTGCTCTTGGCCCACGACGTAGAAATTCGTGGCCGATACCGGCTCGGCGGCGGACAGGACCTGTGGCGCGACCAGAAAGGGCAGGCAAAACATGAAGCGGATCAAAATATTTTTCCTTCTGAATAGGACTCAATGGATTGAGTTAATACCATCAAATCGGCTGAAGGAAGCCTCTACCGGACAACGGAGCATGAACGCCGACCGCGATGCCGGTGTGCTGACATAGGCCCCGATCTGTCGGCCCGGCCTATTGCCGCACCAGTGCCTCGCGTGCCGCATCCGCATCGCGCCAGCGCAGTATCGCCGCCGCCATCCCCTGCGCCATGCCCGCGCGCCAGACCGGATCGCGCAGGTTCGCCAGATCGCGCTTTGCGCTCAGGAACCCGATTTCCACCAGGACAGACGGAATGTCGGCGGATTTGAGCACGGAAAAACCGGCGGCGCGCAGCGGGCGGCGATTCATCGGCCCACCGGCCTGCGCCATGCCCTCGACAAGGGCGCGCGCCAACTCCGCCGAGCGCGGCTCAGTCTCCTGGCGTGCGAGATCCAGAAGCACACCGGCCACCTGATCGTCAGATCCCGTCAGATCCGCGCCCGCGATGATGTTGGCACGGTTGTGCCGCGCGGCCAGATGTTCCGTTGCCGCATCGCTCGCCTCATCCGAGAGAGTATAGACCGTGGCCCCCTTGGCTCCGCCCTGGCTGAGGCTGTCGGCATGCAGCGAAATGAACAGATCGCCCTTGACCTGGTGGGCAATCGCAACCCGCGTCTCGAGCGCAACAAATACGTCGTCGTCGCGCGTCAGTACCACCTCGACCCCGTCGCGCCGCAGTATGTCGGCGAGGGTCTGCGCAAAGGTCAGCATCAGATCCTTCTCGCTCACCGTACCGCGCTCGGCGCCGGGGTCTACGCCGCCGTGGCCGGGATCCAGCACCACCGTGAACCGGCCGTCCTCGGCCAGCGCCGGCGCCTCTGAGCGCAGAAACGTCGGCATCCAGTTGGGGTCGTCCGGCACACCGGATGCAGCGGCAAAAGCCTCAGCAGAGGCGGACTTCAGCAAAATTTCCAAGGTCGCCCGCCCGTCGTCGCGGCCCACCGGCATGCCGATCTCTTCGGGCAGCATCGGTTCAGACAGCTCCGCCACCAGCCGCGACCACCCCGGCTGGAACGCGCCAAAGCGCACGTCCGTCACCCGGCCCGGCGTGGCCAGCAGATCCTGGGCCCGCAGCCCCGAAAAATCGACCTCGCGGAAATCCACGACCAGCCGCGCGGGCGCGTCGAGCGTAAAGACACGGAACGGCACGCCCTGGCTCAGATGCAGCGTCACCTGCGTGCGACCCCACCAGCTGTCTTCGATCCCCGACGGCTCCGGGTCGACGCGGGCCAGCGCTGTCAGCTCCTGCGCCACCACATGAGAAGACATCCACAAGATGCCGAAAAATATTGATAAAATGCGGTTCATTAATGCTCTGGCATGTTGTTTACGGACTGCCTCGGCGGGACCGTAGCACCGCGATGCCCCCGTGGTCCAGCACCGCAACGGAATCCTCCGGACTTGCCGCAGCACCCACGTTCACGGAAACTCATGCAACACATGAGATGCACCGCACAAGTGGCTGAATTATCTAAAATTGTAGCAACAGACGTCAGCGCGCCTGCATGAACGCCTTCAACCGGGCCAGTCCCTCGCGGATATCGGCACTGCTTCGGGCATAGGAAAACCGCAGTGTTCCGTGGCCCCGCACCGGATCGAAATCAAGCCCCGGCGTCACCGCAACCCCGGCCTTTTCAAGGATCTCCGCCGCCAGCGCGCGGCTGTCGTCGGTGATGGCGCTCACATCCGCATAGACATAGAACGCCCCGTCCGGAGGCGCGATACGGTCGAACCCCGCTTGCGGCAACCCTTCGAGCATCAGCGCGCGATTGGCGCGGTAGACGTCCATGTTGGCCTGCAACGCGTCGTCGCACTCCATCGCGGCAAGCGCGGCCACCTGACTGGCATGGGGCGCGCAAATGAACATGTTCTGCGCGATCCGTTCGACCACACGCACGTGATCCTGCGGCACGACCATCCAGCCCACCCGCCAGCCGGTCATCGAGAAATACTTGGAAAAGCTGTTGATCACATAGGCGTTGTCGGTGATCTCGAGCGCGGTGACCGCTTTCTTGTCGTATTCGATCCCGTGATAGATCTCGTCCGAGATGAACGACGTGCCCGCCCCGTGACATGCATCGATCAGCGCGGCCATGGCGGGCCGGTCCAGCATGGTGCCGGTAGGATTTGCGGGCGAGGCGACCATCAGCCCGGCAAGGTCGAGCCCTGCGAAATCCTGCGGCACCGGCTGATAGCGATTGGCCGCCGCCGTGGGCAGATCGACCGGCGTCATGCCAAGCGCGCTGAGGATCTGGCGGTAGCTGGGATAACCCGGCGCGCCGATTCCGACCCGGTCGCCGCTGTCAAAGAGCGCGGTGAACGCAAGGATGAACCCGCCCGAGGAACCGGAGGTGATCACCACCCGCTCCGGGTCAAGATCGACATCGTACCAGTCACCGTACATCCGTGCGATGCGCGCCCGCAACGCCGGAAGCCCCAGCGCGACGGTATAGCCCAGCGGCGCCTCCTGCATGGCGCGGGTCAGCGCCTGTGTCGCACCCTGCGGTGCGCCGGTGCCGGGCTGGCCGACTTCCATGTGGATGATGTGGCGTCCCGCCGCTTCGGCCCGCGCCGCGGCCTCCATCACGTCCATCACAATGAAGGGATCGACCCTGGATCGTCTTGAAGTCCGCATGCTTGCCCTCCTAAGGTGCGCCCATGCGCTTTCACCTGATCCGCTTTGTCCCGTCAATAGTTGCAATCGTGCTGATGCTGTTGCTTGCCGTCCCGGCGCACGCCGTGAGCCTGCTGCGCGACGCGGATTTGGAAAACGCGCTCAAACAATTATCGGCGCCGATCCTGCGCGCGGCCGGGCTGAACCCGGACCGGGTCAAGATCCTTGTGGTC
>JBFFQZ010000315.1:0-3661 GCA_041573235.1 Sulfitobacter sp.
AGCAGTCGCTGGCTGAACAATCGGGCGGAGAATTCACACCTACCTTCCCGACGACGAGAACGGGCCATGGAACGGTTCCGCAGCATGCGAGGTTTGCAAAAATTCACCGCCGTTCATGCCTCCGTCTACAACCATTTCAACATGAGTGTGCGCTCTGCTCACGCGACAATTTCAAGCTCAACCGTGCCGCTGCTCTCTCCGCGTGGCGCCAGCATTGTTCGGCATAGGTTTTGGCAACTAGAGGTAAACTGAGCCTGATTTGAATTCGTCTGACAGCACCTCTGACAAGAAAGGCGATTGCTCCCCTTTCTCTCGCCAGAATTCTGCGCTCGCGAACGGGTGTTTTTCAACGGAATCGGTGGACTGCCGACATTCGCTGCAGCAAAGAGCCAGCGATGTCCCAATATGAAAGCTGACATTGATTTCGCAAGGCTTCTTAGGGCCCAGAGCGCTCAACTTCCTTGCCTCTTTCCCCCCGAAATTCCGGTCTCTGCGTATACTCTCGCGGCTGGTGTGATCAAAACAGATAGGCGAATGTAATGACCCAGATCGACAAAACAAAGCCACAGATCAGCGTGTAAGCACCATTCCACACCAACCCGACGCGGGTTGCGCTGATACCGCCAAACGAACCGATCAGAAGGGTCGTCGCAGTGAAGGGTGAACTTGCGCCGCTCAGCGCCCATCCCGCCGTTATCGCGACCACGATCGCTGTAGGCTGCACCCCAAGATCAGTGGCCGCCGGAATGAGCGGCGCGATCAACGTGACGGCGAGGATTGGGTTCATGCCGATCTGTCCGGCCAGAGGAATGATCCAGACGAAAGAGACCAGGACGATCCAAGGGGGTAGGTAAGACAGATCAAACCCCGTCGCCTGTACCATCGGAGCAAACAGCCGCGACCCCGCGGTGCCGATGAACCCGGCCATCATCAGCAGGGTCAGTTCTCCACGGTATCCGGTAAGCTCTTGCAGCACATAGGTCTTGATCCGCGCCCCAGTTGTAGCGACGGGAGTGTCCTCCCAATGCTGAAGTAGCATCCAGACAACCGCGATGCACGGCACCAGCACAGCGACAATGCCCACCACCCGCACCTGCGTCAGCGCGCCAAGCGTCACTACGCCAAACAACAGGATCGCCAGCAACATAACCAGCGGCAGCATCGTGATCCAGGTGCCCACCGGTGCGCTGCGGACCGGGGTGACCATCAGCTGGGGCTTGAATATCGTGTCCAGCGACCAGCCGATTCCCGCCAGCAGAAAAGATGTCACCAAGCCCGGAACCAGCGCCTTGCCCCAGCTGGCATCCGGAATGACGCTTATGGTGATCGCCATGGCAAAGGACAGCGGCGACCATGGCAGGGTCGACACGAAGGCACGCTGAATCGCCAAGAGCATCCGCCGAGTACGGTGGCCGCGGATCTCGGGATTGGGTTCGGACTTTGCATTGGTGGTCGCCAGCGATCCAAGCAGTTGAAGAGACCCGTAATTCAGCAGCAAGGCAAAGGCCTGCCCGCCTACCGTCAATGCTGCGTAGCGCCTGCCAGGGGGCTGACCTGCAAGGAACGTTCCGGCCCGCTGGATCGCCGGAGACGTCTGCGCCACGGTGCGCAGAGTAGAGAGCGCGGTGAAAAAAGCGCCAATGAACGCAGCCGTTTCGAGCCCGCGCGTTATGATCCCGCGCCAATCAGGGTTCGTGGCAACCAGTGCGGCACTAATCAGAAAAGCCACGGCGATAAATGCCTTGCGGGACGACCGCACCTGAAAAAGAAGGATCGAAACAAGTACCAGAACCAGCAAAGGTTTGGCAGGTTGCGCCCAATCCGCGACGCCCCATTCCCTGCAAATGACAAGCGCTGTGATCGCGCAAAGCAGAAGGCCGATCATTCTGTTTGCCAATCCGCCCATCGCAATGACCTTTTGTGCTGCGTTGCGTTATCTGTGTGCAGGCTGCTTGTCCAAGTTGCAAGTTGGCACCACAAAACAAAATACTTTTGAACATCCGGCGCTACGAAGACGGGTATCGAATGGCCGTTTTGTTCGCGGTTTATGAGTTCGCCTATCAACTGATTTTGCGGACGCAGCGAGTGTCTCCTCTGACGGGCTGCGCGCGGTATTCTGTCAGCGCGTGAATGGTCGGGCCGGGCCGAAAGCCAAAGAACGCACCAATCATTCTGCAAGCAACTTCTTCACCGCCCGTTGGATTGCAGCCTCATCTTCACGCGAATGCTGCGGGTTTCCGGCACGGTGTCCCCAATTTGAGCGTATGGGCCGAAGCTCTGCATTTGGCATCATAGAGGTTTCGATTTCGCTGTCGTCAATCGTGAAATAGAGGTCGGTCATCGATGGCATGATGATTGCAGGAGCTTTGATCGCATCGAGGGCGGCGTTGAGATCGCCGCGGAAGACGTCGTTGTTGGAAATGTCGGAGTCTATCCAGGTCTGGATCATGGACAAAAGGTCCATCGGATCGCGGCGCAGGAAATTCCCGTCCCACGCCCGCAACAGATAGTCTTCGCGAGACGTAAAGCCCGCTGCCGCCCAGAGTTCTTCGCGATAGAATGCCTGACTGAGCGCCCATCCCGCATATACGCGTGCAAAGGCTCGCAGGCCGCGGACCGGATGTTCGGTGAACCACTCTCCGTTCCAGCCAGGATCTGCCGTAAGCGCTGCCCGGAGTCCCTCAAGGAAGAGTTTGTTATGCGGGCTGGTGCGGGCAGATGTGCAGATTGCGCAAATTCGCTCTACCTTTTCCGGATGGAGCGCGCCCCAGTGCAGCGCCTGCTGACCGCCCATCGACCAGCCATAAATGAGAGCGATGCGCTCGACCCCGAGGACTTCCCGGAGCAGCCGGTCTTGCGCGCTAACATTGTCGAGATGAGAAAATACCGGTGCGCGGCCATGCGTGAATGGAACGGCAAGATTGCTGGGACTGCTCGACAACCCGTTGCCGAGTTGGTTGGGTATCACGATGCAGTAGCGTTCCGGGTCGAGGACGCGTTCCGAACCGATCAGCCAGTCGATATCGGAATGCTGCGCGCCATAAGATGTCGGGTAGAGGATCAGGTTCGATTTCGCCGCATTCAAATGACCGTATATCTTGTAGGCGAGACGCAGAGACGGAACGATTACACCGCAGGAAAGCTCGGTCGCACCAAGATCGAAGGTCTCATAATCGGTCATCCCAGTACCTCTCAATGAATTGTATGAAAACGGTAAAGAGCGGGACTATCCTTGTCCAGATTTCCTATTGTGCCACACCGCTGAGGCGGGCGTGTCAGTGGAAATCGGCGGGAACCGGACTTTAGCTGCACCCTCAAACCCTCAAACCCGCAAGGCTGCATTGCTGGAGCTGACATTCGCCTGACGCGATTTTTGGGCTACAAGCTGCGTCGCCAGAGTGTTGATGCAGGTCCGGCGAGTGTCCGCTGCACCCGCAACTCGGTCATAGACCCTCCAAGATTTGCTGCGCGCACAACGAATGGCCGCTTTTAAGGCTGCGTTGCAGCGTGGCTCGTGGATCAATCAAGGCAACTTTTTTGCTGCATGAGCGAAGGGTGCGATTTCAATCCGTCGGCTCTGGGCTCAATGCGGTTATTCTCTGCGGGATGAATGAACGACAGCTTTGGGCGTTTGCAGCCATTCGTTTTCTTTAGCCGACTG
>JBFFQZ010000316.1:0-3659 GCA_041573235.1 Sulfitobacter sp.
CAGATGCAGGAACGGTGTGGTTTTTCCGACATGACGACCGAAAAGAGCATCATAAAGAAAATTGGCCAGAGGATTTTCCAGTGTATCAAGCGTTTGCTGTCAGCGCCTTGCGTGCAAGCGAGCGAAGTGCAGCAGAAGCCGCCACTTTTTGGCTCGTCGCAAAGGCCTCGTGATTTTCGGTGATCCGGCCCAAATCGTAGAGGTAATTCACCATCGCACCTCCGGACTTTGCCAGCCCGTTCTCCGACAGATCGGCACCCGCATGGACCTCTTGGATAGATGCGCCATTGTTCAGATGGAACCGCGCGACAGGGTCGCGGGGCAAACCGTCTTCACGTTTTGCTTCCAGCAGATAATAGGTCGCAAGGGCGCGCAAGGCTTCCGCGTCGCCAATGCTCTGCGTCATACCCATTTCTTCCAGCCACTTTACCAATCCGGGAATTGGCGAGAGCGTGACAAACGTACTGATCTGCGGCAAAGCGCGACTAAGGTCACCGGCTACCTGCTTAATCAAGGAATTGCCAAAGGATATTCCGGCAAGCCCTGCCTGACAGTTAGAGATCGAATAGAAAACCGCTGTATCAGCCTGCGCTTCAAGAAGCGGCGCACGGCGTTCTGACAAAACGGACTGGATAGAACCGGGAATGCCTTTGGTGAGTGCAACTTCGACAAAGATGAGCGGCTCATCGGGCATCGCAGGGTGGAAGAACCCGAAACAACGGCGGTCCTTGGGTTGCAAACGACGACGCAGATCGTCCCAACTATCGATCGCGTGGACGGCCTCATAGGCGATGATTTTTTCCAACACGTGGGCCGGACTTTCCCAATTGATCGGTCGCAGCACGAGAAAGCCGCGATTGAACCAGCTTGACAACAAATGCCGCAAATCGGCGTCTAGCTTTGCAAGGTCCGGTGTTGTCTTCATAAACCTCAGCAGATCATTGCGCATCGCCACAATGCGCCCTGTCGCACCAGGCACCTGATTGAGACGGCGCGCCAATTCCTGGCGTGGCGCTTCGGTAACCTTCATCAGAAGGCGAAAGTTTTTGACCGACCTGTCATCCGCATAGGCCTGTGTCGCGGCGAAAACGGCCTCTGTTTCGATATCCATCTCGTTATTGAGAAAGGTAAAAAACGCGAGCTTTTGGGTGTCGTCCATCGCCTCGTAACGGTCGAGGATCTGGCTCGCAACGGCGTAGCCCGTCACCTCGCCCAGATTTCCAATCAGGTCTTTGCAAAGCGCCTCGGTTGACCGCCCATCTGCCCGACCGCCGCCCAAAACGGGAAGCCGACGGTCGATCAGTGTCGACAGGAGGTCGGCAAGCAAGCTCATAATGCGGGCCCCATCAGATAATCAGGGAGCCATGTCGCAAGGCCAGGAAAGGCGCAGAGGATGACGATGGCCAAGATCATGCAACCAACGAATGGCATTGAACCGACAAGGATTTTCTTGAGCGAAATATCAGGTGCAATCCCGTTGATCACGTAAAGGTTAAGGCCGACCGGCGGCGTGATCAATCCAATTTCCATGTTGATTGTCAGGATGACTGCAAACCAAATCGGATCAAATCCTGCTGTTGTAATGATCGGCAGCAAAATCGGCGCTGACATCAAGATCACTGCGACAGGTGGCAAGAAGAAACCGGCGACCAGCAGAAATACGTTGATGATCCCCATCAGCACCCAGCGATTGACGTCCAGATCAGCAATCCAACTGGCCACCGATTGGGTAACAAACAGTGACGACAGCATGAATGAAAAAACGCCTGCCGCGCCGATGATAAAGAGGATCATCACGGATTCTTTGGTCGAGTCGCGAAAGACAGCCCAAAGCGCCATCGGCTGATAAAGCCGGTAGATGATCATTGCGACCACGATACAGAGCAATGCACCAACCGCCGCCGTTTCCGATGGTGTCGCGATGCCGCCGTAAAGCGCATAAAGGACACCAATAATAATAGCGACAAACGGCAAAACGCGGGGAAGCACTTCGAGCCGCTGGGACCAGCTATAGTTGATGCCTGACAAGGCCACGCCAGCCGCGCCGCGCCGCCACGTGTCATAGATAGCCCAGGCGATAAACAACGACACGAGCAACAGGCCGGGGATAACACCCGCAAGGAACAACCGTCCGATGCTTGTTTCGGTGGCGATGCCGTAGACAATCATTGTCACGGATGGAGGGATCAGAATGCCCAGTGTGCCACCTGCTGCAATGGACCCTGCTGCGACTTCATCTGGATAGCCGCGCTTGCGCATTTCGGGGATGCCCATTTTGCCGATTGCAGCACATGTTGCGGGGCTTGACCCAGACATCGCAGCAAACAGCGCACATGCACCCAAGTTGGAAACAACCAGTCCGCCGGGTACCTTCGTGAGCCAACGCTCCAGCGCCTCATAGAGGTCAGGTCCTGCGCGCGTTGATGAGATGGCTGCCCCCATTATGATGAACATCGGGATAGATAGCAGGGCAAAACTATTCAGTTCACCGTACATCAATTCGGGAAGAGCGACGAGTGATCGCGCGCCATCAAACACGAACAAGAACCCAGTGGCGACAATCAAAAGGCCAGTGGCCACCGAAACGCCAGAAAACAGGACCACGATGGTGCACAGGGCGACAAGCCCCCCAACTGTAAGCGGATCCATCAGTGCCTCCGGTCTTCGGCTGCGACAGGCGCGCCGATATCTTCGCCACGAATAACCATCCAGAGGTCAGCGGCGAGCTGTAAAAGAAAAAGGCCAAAGCCCAGCGGTACCGAAAGATAGGGGATCCACAAGGGAACAGCCCAGACGGTTTCAGATTTCCAGCCGCGCGCCCAAGCAAAGTGCCACATGTCATAGGCGTAATACAGCATCAGGATCGTCATAAGTGCTGTCACAACAAGCACAAACATCGCCATTATGCGGCGCCCTTTGGGACCAAGCAGAGTCGGGATCAGATCAACACCCACGTGCCCTTTAAGCTTTTGCACATAGGCAAGCCCGATCATCGTGGCCGCGATCATAAGATAAATGACAGCCTCGGTTTGCCAGATCGTTGATTTACCCAAGACCGCACGGATGAAAATCATCTGGCAGGTGATCAACACCGACGCGAGGATCATGAACGATGCAATCACGCCGCTTACAGTCGACGCATGGCCGATGAGACGCACGGCTATTGGGGTTGAAGAAGCAGAGCTATCCACAAGTTAAACTTTCAAGTTGAGATGCGTGCGCGCCCACCAGAGTCTCTGGCGGGCGCAGCCCTCGGTTCACTCGACAGCGAGCGCCATATCAAGCAGCTTTTGACCGTTTGGGGTCTCTTCCACAAAAGCCGGATAAGTAGAGTCCGCTGCAATTGCCCGCCACGCGTTAAAGTCCGCTTCGGTCATCTCGGCGAGCTCAACGCCAGCGGCAGCAAAGGCTTCGGCAGCGGCTGAATCGCCAAGTTTGGCTTGTTCCAGATAGAATGCCTGGGCCTTTTCAGCGGCAGCAACAAGTGCTGCTTGCTGATCTGCGTTCAAAGCTTCGAACGTGGATTTGTTCATGATGAGTGGCTGATACATGAACCAAAGCGCATACTCACCAGCAGGTGTGTAGCAGGTCAGCTGCTCATACAGGCGGAAGCTGACAAAGCTTTCAGACGACGTATTGGTCGCATCCAGAACCCCAGA
>JBFFQZ010000317.1:0-3654 GCA_041573235.1 Sulfitobacter sp.
AAGTTCAATGCTTTCACATAGTTAGACATATCTTCTGAGGTCACTTCGTTAGAAGCCATTACTAAGCCAGCAACACCGTCAAGGATCCTATTGTAGTCCTCAAATCGTTGCTCAAGAGAGATGAGGCTCTGATCCACCAAACCCTGAAAGACTTCTTGTGATCTACTTTGTGCAATATTTTGAACCAATGAAAATGAGAGAAGTGAGAGCCCCAGGAAGAAAATCAAACCAATCGATTGGATCCATCGCATTCTATGATTTGAAGACATCCCTACCCCATTGAGCGTGTAGTATTTGAAAAAGACCTACAGCACGTAGCATCCTGATATGATGCCAACACTTCTTAACATAGATTGATCAACAAAAGAGGCGAAAATGTGACACCAATCAGTGCTCACAGAGATTTTTGTTTCGAATTCCGCAACACTGCGTGCCTTCGGCTGATATCGCCTTCGAAGGTGCTGTCAGACAAAATCGAACCAGTCTCAGTCCACCTCGAGATGCCTGAACCGACGCCGAGCAAAGCCGGCGCCATTCGGCAAGGGCAGCGGCGCGGTTCAGCTTGAAATCAACAGGTGTGTAATCGACGGTGGAGGAAAAATACCGTGGCAGGTCACGACCACGACAGCGCCGAGCGCGGCTATGTGCAACGTCGCGGTCCAACTCTTGGACTTAAGTCCGTTGAAAAACCCGTTGCGCGCAGGCATTTGGGGGCGATGAACCGTTGGCCCCAAAGAGTATTGCGTCTGTTCCGTTCGCTGTCGCTTCAGTTTCTCATCGCTGGGGGATTGGTGATGGCTTTTGCCGCTTATACCATGGGCACATGGGTATCGGACCGGATCGAGAACAGTGTCGTGCAAAATTCCGGTGCTGCAGCGGCGCTCTACATTGAAAGCCTTTTGCCAAGTCAAACCGTGGAAGTTGGCGCCACGAACATGTCCGAGGCAGCCCGTCTCGCTTTGCGCCAAGCGTTCAGCGAAGGAATTTTGAGCCAACAGGTCGTTACCTACAACATCTGGAGCGAAGACGGAGAGATCTTGGATTCCTACAGACCTGACCAGCGGGGCCGAACATATGAACCTTCCGAGGCTCTTCTCAGAGCTTTGTCCGGCGAAGTCGCATCTCAATTCCAGCAAATAGAAGTGGAGGCCGGTCATCCCGGAAGCACACTGGGTGTACCCTTGCTGGAGGTCTACGTCCCGATCCGTGACGCACGCACGGGCAATGTTCTGGTAGTCGTGGAGTTTTATCAGCGTGCCGAAGACTTGGCGACACAGATGCAAGCGGCCCGGAATGACACCTGGATGCTGGTACTCAAAATATTTGGCGGCAGCGGCGCTTTGCTCTTCATCATTGTTCATGCAGGAAGCCGCCAGATCGAGCGGCAACGCGAACTGCTGAAGGTACAGCTTGGAGAAAGCCAGCGACTGTCGCAGAACAACGAAACTTTGCGTCAACGGGTCGCGCAGGCAGCACAGCGCTCGACCACCCAGTCGGAAAAAATCATGCAGCGCATCGGTCAGGATCTTCATGACGGTGTGGCCCAGCACCTGTCCTTGGCAAGCCTTAGACTAGAAGCCGCGGGACTGGGCCCGTCGGAAGGTGCAGAAACGGTCAAGCAAGCCATTGCAAGCGCGTTGACCGAATTGCGGGCCATTTCCCGTGGGCTTGCGCTTCCCGATCTTGCCACGCTGAGCTTGAAAAGCACCGCGGCACAAGCCGTTACCGACCACAACAAATCCTTTGGCTCTGATGCGACATTGCTCGATGCGACGGACAGGGGCATTCAAGCGCCTTACGCCACCAAACTTTGCGTCTACCGTTTTCTTCAGGAGACTCTGTTCAACGCGAGTCGCCATGCCGAGGCAACCGTGATCGTGGCCCGGCTCTTTGTGGAGGGCGATCAGATCAAGGTATCTGTCTCAGACAACGGTCGCGGCTTTGACCCGCAGTCGCAATCTGGATTGCGTGATGATGGCGGCCAGGGTCTTCCCGGCCTCGCCGACCGTGCAGCAACGCTCAATGGGCACATAGAGATCAAATCAGAACCTGGCGCAGGCACGGAAATACATCTGGTGCTGTCGGCAACGGAGGACATGACATGACCATTCGCATCCTGGTCGCAGATGATCATCCGATCTACCGCGACGGTGTCATTAAAAGTCTGGAAGAGACTGGCGAATTTCGCGTGGTCGGGACTGCAAGTTCGGCAGAAGAAGCCATACAGCTGGCAGAGCAGACACGACCGGATATTGCCCTTCTGGATTTGTCGATGCCGGGCAGCGGACTGGCGGCGGTCAAGGCGATCTCGTCATCTAGCAGCGCGAAGTACGTGGCCATGCTGACCGTTTCGGAAGAGGACGAAAATGTCACTGACGCGCTCAAGCTTGGTGCGACCGCCTATATTTTAAAGGGTGTTTCAGCAAGCGAGTTGCGCAAAATCTTGAAAGGAGTTGCCGAGGGTGAGGCGCATGTGTCGCCAGCCCTGGCATCGAAGGTCCTGACCCTCATGTCCCAAAGTGATCGTAGTAAGGCAGCATCGCCCATAGATGATCTTACCAAGCGCGAAGAGGACATTCTGCGGTTGGTCGCCACGGGGCAGAGCAACAAGGAAGTGGCGACCGCTCTCAGCCTTCAAGAGAAAACGATCAAGCACTACATGACCACCATCATGGGAAAACTTCATGCCCGCAACCGGGTCGAGGCAGCGCTCATCGCGCGTGAGACGTGGGGCCCGTAGCAATTGGGTGGCTTGGGCTGCCCATCGGTCCTGCACCGCTCTGATACGGGGACATTCAGCTATTTAGATTTGCGGAATGTGGCATTGAACGCAACCGTCACCCGCTCTTCCGCTGTCTCATTCGGGTATACCCAATGCACCAGGTAGGATGGAAACAAAATGAGCTCGCCCGGTTCTGGACGGATCGCCTTCTTGGCACTGAAAGCGGGCGCATTAAAAATACGCCAGTTTGGCAAATCAGTGCGTGGATTCAGGAATTCGATCTTGCCGGACGATCCTGTTTCGACCTCGGGTTGGGACACATAATAAACGCCTGACCAATGCGCACCCGGATGGGTATGGGGCGCATTGAAACCGCCCGGTGGGTTGCTGTTCATCCAGGCGAAGGTTTTGAGTTTGTAGGTTTTGGGGTCAACCTTGGTGTTGATCTGCGCTGTTGCATCAAGAACAGCCGCTTCAGACGCCGCTTTAAGCCGCTGAATGCATGGAACTTTCTGCTCAAACAGATTTCCGGCGGAATGCCATCCACCGCGATTGGATTTTTCAACCCCTTCGTCTTCGGACCGCAGGCGGCGTTCTTCGTGCATCAGTTCCTTGTTGAGGGTCTCTGTATCGGCCACGCGAAAGCGAAACAGCGGCGTTGAAAAGAGCTTCTCGTATCTGGTCTGTTCGATAGGATCCAAGGTTTTTCTCCGGTGTCGTCAACGTCCAAGGGGTCGGCACCCGCAGTTCTTTGCGGATGCCGGAGTGCAAATTTTTCGATTGGGCCGTCAAATTGCGAGGTCAGTCGTCGCCTTCGCCATCGCTGTCGCCGCCATCCCCACTGTCGCCTTCATCGCCGCCATCGCCGCTGTCGCCCTCATCGCCGCCATCGTCGCTGTCGCCTTCGTCGCCGCTGTCGCCCTCATCGCCCC